>JACPNH010000007.1 GCA_016185565.1 Candidatus Woesearchaeota archaeon
TCACTATTAGAAAAAGCAAAAGAAGCCTCTGAAGATAGAAGAGTTTTGGGTAATTTTGAAAAGTACATTTTATACCATAATTATCTTAAAGCTAATCTAGAATCTATTAGAGGATATCCAACAGTAATATTTACTACGGGCGTTTCTGTCAATCTAACAGATCCATTAGCAGGGATTCCTAGAAAACTAGCAACAGATCCGTTTGCAGATTCATTTGCGCTAACAAAAAGATTTTTAGAAAAATATCATGAAAATCCTAAAGCCTATGAAAATATCTTGATCATACCAATAGCACCAGTAATATGGCCATACACTTTCTATGAAGGTAGATTGCATCATTTTAGAAAAGACATTGTGAGAGAAGTCAGCTATGAAATAACTGGAAAAGATAAATTAGGTTTTGGCGCATTAGAAAAAGGCCTAGACACAAGAACTAGTCATAGAGCAAATTTTGAATTTGTTGAAGAAGCATTTGACCTAGAAAGAAGAATCTATCAATCAGGAAGAAGCACTTCAAACCATGTAGAAAGTTTAGATGTGGATGAAATAAGAACAAAAATAGGATATGAAGTTTTCTTCAATTTATTGTTGATGGAAAATGCATTTGGAAATTTCCTAGAATTATTAAGACTACAAGAAGTAAATTTGTTTGCAATGCAGAGTAGTTACGCTACTAAAATAATGGAAAGGATCTCTAGATTGAGACGTATCACAATAAATAAAATAGGTGGTAAGGAGGGCTGCATGAGAAACATATCCAGGGGCATTTCAGGCGAGTCAGAGCCAAGTGCAATAAATCTCTTTAATGGATTTTTGTTGACTAACTATATTAACAGAACACAAAACCCTATAAATGTGGTATCAAGACTAAAACCAAAAGGAGAAACTAGAACTTTAGAGCCTTTAAGTTGCCCATTTTATCCGTTCTTCCTTTGTCCTGCACAATTTCAAAGGAAATCTAGAAATATAGATGATTGTTGCAGTCATGAATATTTTTCATCTCTTGACCAGGGGGCATTATCTATCATAAGAGAAGACACAAGAAGATTCCATTTTGGAATAGAAGGCATAGAAACAATTATTCATGAATTAATGTCTGGCCGTGATTTTGATGTTTTTGATCCTGACTATGTGCATAAATCCTGGGTTCATGAAACACAAGGAAAACAATTAAGGCTTACCCCAAAATTTGATGTTCCTGAAGAAAAAGATATGAGGCCCAGTGGTTTTGGTAGGAAAGGTCCTGTAGCCAGATTTATTGGAATATATAAAGACAATTTTCCTATACAAGTTGGGAAATCTAGAGAAGCAATTTCAGGAGTTATGTTACATGAAATAATGTTCAAACAAAAAGGACCTTATAAACATAATAAAATACTAGAGTTACTAGGACTTTCAGAAACTGAAAGACAAGCTTATTGCGAAAGACCAATTTTATATGCATATGATGGTATTAAAGTGATGGGTCATTTTGACTCTTCATTTTTGCTAGATGAGGACATAGTTATTTTAGATGCAAAAAGATCTAGAAAAACACCTTACCCCAGCTTTGGCCATAGGTATCAACTTCTAAGCTATGCTTTAGGTATTAAAAGTTGTTTGAATCTAAATCCAAGTAACTATTACTTAACATTAATCAACAGGCCTTTTGAAGAAGAGCTAAAAGAAAATCCAGCAGAGCTTGAAGGTTTGCATAAGCCCCAAGAGTTTAGCATAATAAAGATTCCAAGTGATAGTAGTTTCATTGAAAGTCTAAACTCAAGAATTGAAGAACAATTTGAAGAAGATCAAAGATTACTACAAGACAGAGCTTATTTCTTCAGAAGTTTAGAAGAAGAATTACCAATAATGTTCGAAGATGAGCAACAATATGCTCTGTTTCTTGCAGAACAATTAAAACTTCATGGAAGTCTAAATGAGTTTTTGAAAAATATAGGTGTAGGTAAGCTATAAGCCATCTTCTGTCAGTTCTCCTTTATGCATTTATGCAAAGGAATCAACTGCCCTAACATTTAACTAAGCGTCTCTTAAGAGACTTGCACCAATTGGGTCTGTCGTTTCAACATTCCCTTCTACCTATTCAGCTGGTTAACTCATTTCTCTCACGAGAAACTTCGCAAGCCACATCTTTAACAGCAGAAGGCTGTATCGTTTCTGAACAGTTGCCTTCCATTTCTGGAACTTATCTTGCGATAAGCAACCTTTGTGTGGTGGATGGACTTTCCTCAGAACCACTTTAAAAAAGCGTTCACGAAAAACGTTCTGCTTTTTAGGCTCCGTAAGTTAGGCGCCTACCTACACTAAAAATAATGCTATTTAATAGTTTATAAGTTTTACTAAATTAGGGATCTGTCATAAATTCGGTTGGTAGGAATAAACCAAAGTTTTAAATAATTTTCTTCCTTGTTTAATTTATTATGCCTGAGAAACTACGTATTGTCGGAGAAAGATATACAGGAGAATTTGTTGCAAATAGTTATGGAGGAACAGGTTTAATAATAGATAATCAGACTGGTGAGGCTTATTCTTTTGCAATACAAACAACAACATTTGATGATTCTCAATGTGAACATTATTCTCTTGAAGAAGCTATAGTTAACTATAATCAAAAAGGCCCTTTTTATATGGGAGATTTCAAACCTGAATTAATCAATCCTGCATACTATAAGAAAATTGTTGATATTAGCTTTGAGAAAATTATATCTAAAATTAAAAATTCAAAAGACAAAATTCCAATTATTACACCAGAAAAATTAAAGTTAGAAGACTTAGTGCGGATGGGTATTGTATTTTCAAGTACAGGACAAACTCATTTACCTATTTCTTCAACTTAAAACGTAAAAACTTAACTATTTACATCGTAAATCAACCCAAGCAATTTATTCTTACCTAAGTCAAGATTAACTCCAGCCTGTTCAATTGGAGTTTTGTTTATGCCTTGGTGTATTCTTACAAAATTATAAGAAACAATAAATAAATGGGATCATATGGCTCCCTTTAATGTAATAATGTAATTAATCAAATACCTATTTAAGGTAGAAGTCCAAAATAGATAAAAAATAAATCAATTTCAACTCATAGTAACAGAACCTTCACCCTCAGCCATTTTTAGTAAGCCTCCTAACCAAAAGTTACACTACCATCATGATTTCCCATTTCAAATCTTCCATAACCTTCTACCATAGGTATATTAGAACTAGCTTAATATAAAACTATCCACCAGAGCTATTATACACTCTCCTCTTATTTTTGAATTAAGTATTCTGGAATTGGATACTGGCTGAATTCGCGTAATAGATTCTTCCCGTGTATTAATCTTGAGAATGCTTCAGCTTCCATTTTTGCACCAAAGAGTCCATTATGGGGCAAGTTCTCTTCAGGCATGCCCACATAAGCGTATATTTGATTCGGACTTAAAATATTTGTACCATCTTTAATTGGCGGGAATAATCCTCTTTTTAGATAATGCGCATAGCACAGTGAATGTAAATCAACAGTCCTATAATGCAATGGCCAAAATAGGTTGTACCTTTCTGCAGTAGCTCTTAAAAAATCTCTGTCAAATGCAGGATTTTGCCCCGCGATTGTTTTATGATTAAACCTCGCGGTCCATATAAAAAAATATTTTACTACTTCTCTTAACGGCCTTTTATTATGGTCTTTGATTTGTTCTTCAGTAAATCCATTTATTGCCAGGGCTTCTTGACTGATTTCAGCGCCATCGAAAATTCTGCACTCTTCATAAAATTGATTTTCAGTGTTATAGAAATCTATGGCGCCTATGCTCACAATAGAATGTTTTTTTGGGTCTAGTCCAGTAGTTTCCACATCTACAATAATCATAATACAGAAATCTAAGAAAGATTTAAAAAACTTACTTATTATATAATTCTATGCATAGACTTCAAGAGATTTTAGAAAAAAATGCCTCTGGTGGTTTATCTATGGCAGAATTAGGGGAGGCTGTTCAATTAATAAAAGACCCAGTATATAGCGAAAAGAATTGTTGGCTTTGTAAAATGCACGACAGATATTCAAGATCAATATATGATATTGGTCTTTGCCAAGGTCATGCGTATTCTGTTTTAGGGTCTGGAAAATAATTTTGCTGATTAAGCCCAAAAGAATACGTATATTATTAAGCAAATTCAGCATCTGGATTTAAGCCCTTTCTTTTTCTTATTGCAAGCTTTATTTTTTGCTGCAGTTCATTTGGTATTTTCTCAAAAACTTGATCAACAATATAGAAATGCGCTCTTCCTTCAGTTGCAGACCTTAAATCACTTGTTAGATCGAACATTTCTGCAACAGGCAATTTTGCCTTTACGCTTATATGCTCACCTTCTTGCTCTACTCCTAGTAATTGGCCTCGCTTGTTTTGTACTAATTTGCTTAACTCTCCTAGAAATTGTGCAGGGCTTTCAATCTGCAGAATTTGTAATGGCTCATAAATCAAAGCATTTGCATTTAACATTGCTGTTTTTATAGCTTCCCTTATTGCTGGCAATACTTGAGCTGGTCCTCTATGAATAGCATCCTCATGAAGTTTCATGTCAATCAGTCTTATTTTTAACTTTACACAAGGCTCTCTTGCTAAAGGACCCTCGTTCATAACCTCTTCGAAGCCGTCCATTATCATTTCTAAAACTTCGCCTATATGCACCTCTCCCCTAACTTCATTTACAAGCACATTTCTTTTAAAGAACTGAACATAACTCTGAGCTTTTTTCGCATCAAGGCCAAATTTTCTTAATATATCTATAATCCCTTGCTCTTTTTTCTTTAGCCTTATTTCTGGAATCTCGCCAGATTTTATTGATTGGTATACACCTTCTTGTAAAGGCTCTACTATTATATAGAATTTATTATGCTTATTTGGGCTTTTTCCTTCTACCTCAACAGATTGCTTTAAAACTGATTCCCTATAGACTACAATTGGAGTAGAAGTTTCAACATCAAGATTTTTTTCTGTTTTTATTCTGTTTACCCTTACTTCTAAATGCAATTCACCCATTCCTGACATTAAATTCTCGCCAGTTTCTTCATTGATACTTATCTTAATTGTTGGATCTTCCTTGCTTACTTGCCTTAAAACCTCAACAAGTCTTGGCAAATCACTTGGTTTTTTTGCTTCTATTGAAATAGTAACTACGGGCTCAAATAAATGTTTTATTGCTTCAAATGGCTCCATCGGTTCTGTAGAAACTGTTTCACCTGCAAATGTATCTTTTAATCCAACTAATCCAATAATATTTCCTGCCACAGCCTCATCTATCGAGATTCTTTGTGCTCCCTTATAGATATTGACTTGCTGTATTCTTACAGTTTTTTTTGCGCCATTTAAGTAAACTTCCATGCCTTGTTTTATCGTGCCAGAAAAAAGCCTGCCAGCTGCAATTTCACCAGCATGCTTGTCTATCACAATTTTTGTTACAACAAAAGCTACCGACCCATTAGGATCACAATTCAATAATGCCTGTCCAACTTCAGATTTGAGTTCACCATGCCATATCCTAGGAATTCTATATTTTTGAGATTCCAAAGGATTAGGGTGGTGTGTAATAACAATATTTAAAACAACTTTATGCAAAGGAGCCTTTTTTGCCAATTCATTGTAAGTGTCTTTTTCATAGGCATCATAAACATCCTTAAAAGTAAGCCCAGTTTTCTGCATGTAAGGCACTGATAATGCCCATTTATGGAATGCAGATCCGAATGCAACGCTTCCATTCTGCGGGCTTACTTGCCATTTTTCCTTAAATTCTTCTGGTGCTACCGCAGCTATAAATTTATTAACAGAAACAATAATTTTTGTGAATCTCTCTTGCATCTTTTCTGGTGTTAATTTTACTTCTCTTATTAATCTATCGACTTTATTTATAAACAAAACCGGCTTTACTCTTTCCTTTAATGCCTGTCTTAGCACAGTTTCTGTTTGTGGCATCATTCCTTCCACAGCATCAACCAATACAATAGTCCCGTCCACTGCTCTCATTGCTCTAGTAACATCACCTCCAAAATCAACATGCCCAGGTGTGTCTATTAAATTAATTAAAAATTCTTTTCCCTCTATATTGTGTATCATAGAAACATTAGCCGCATCTATTGTAATTCCTCTAGCAATTTCGTCTTCTTTAAAATCAAGAGCAAGTTGTTTTCCAGCAAGCTCTTCAGAAATCATTCCAGCGCCAGCAAGAAGACTGTCCGCAAACGTGGTTTTGCCGTGATCTATGTGCGCAGATGTACAAATATTGCGAATGTGTGTGGTGGCTCGCATTACTATTCTTACTTTATCTGCTAAAGATTCTGTCATTTTATGATTTGAGAAGGTGTTTTATTTATAAATATTTCTATAGTAATTTTATTTCCTTAACATTTTCTTTTATGTTTTTCTCCTTAATAGAATTTTTTAAGAACTCTTTAAGATTAGTGAATTTTCTTTCTAATAAAATGTATGTTTTTTTCTTTTCTGTATAAATTTTATAGCCTTGCCATTTTTCTTTGAATCTCTGTAAATTTTTTTTGTCATCTACGAAAGGTCCATAATGTTTCTTTACATTATCTAAGGTCTCATTTTCTACTTTAAACCAGAAATAAGTTTTTTTGTTGTAATGCCACCCGTAATCAATTATATCAAATCCTTCTTCAGCCAATCTTTTATTTATATGCTGAAGTAACTTCAGTAATTTGGCTCCTACAATATCATGTTTCCCGGATTTTGGAATTATTTCAATTATTGCGTAGCCATTTAATCTTTCTAAATTGAATTCTTTTTTTTGGAAAAATTCTATGCTTGGATTTTTTAGGTATTGCTTAGACAAATTTTTGAAAGCTTCAAATTTAGCTCTTGATAATGCAGCAGCCGCATTTCTATTCTTTTGCACAGGGTCTATTACTATTAAAGGGCCTTTCTTTGCCCAGTTTAAATTTCTTATTGTATCTTTCGGATTCTTGTAATATCTTTTTATATCAATAACTACAGGCTCTTGCCATTTTGCAACATTTTTTATCAGAGTTTCAAGGCTTTTGTAGTAAATTACTAACAATTCTGTTAAATATCCCGAAAAACCCCCGATGTAGCTCTCAGCCCCGTATAAATTATTCGCATCAAGGAACTGTTTTGTGAGCCTTATTTCGTCTTGTATTTTTTTGTTGCTGTTTTGCTTAACAAATTTAGAATGTAATGGACTCACGTCCGTGACATTTAATGCTTGCCTGTAATTTTTTACATCCAGCACAGGAACTAACTCAAAAATAAATTTGCCTTGTTTTACTTGAAAATAGTCTCTGCTTCCATGCAATTTTGTTTTTTTAAGGTTCTTTAATACCCTTTCTAGTTCTTTTGAAATATCTTTGTCTTTATATTTTTTATAATTGAATTTTACAAAAATGTCCACGTCATAATTTCCAGAAATCCAAGTATTCCTTTCAAAGCTGCCTCCAATTACGGCCTTTGCATTTCTTAGTCTTTTATTTATCTTTGGTAAGAATTTTTTAGTTTCCTTACTAATATGGGCATATTCTTCTTTGCTTGGCTTTATTTTTAGCAATACTTTTTTTAGCAATACTTCTTTTGAATATTCTTTCATTTTGTTGTTTTTAAAATGGTTTTTCAAAGAATAAAAACATTTCTATACTAAACTCTTTTATCAACAAAAAGTATATAAATAAGTAGAATTACATTATTCTAGTCAAAAGAGGTGATTTAAATAATAAATATAAGCAGTAAGCATAAAATTCTTTTTTTATCACTATTGATTTCTGTCTTTTTGCTATCATTGAGTTTTAATTCTGATGTTAAGTTAGTCACAGCAACAAATCATACTAATCAAACACAAACAGGCAATCTTTATGTACAAACAATCCCGAATATAGTAGATATATATGTTGATAGTATCTATCGTGGTGTAAGTCCTGTAACAGTCTATAATTTAAATGTAGGTAGTCATACTATAAGAGCAACTAAATTAGGCTATCAAGATGCTTTTGTTACTGCGAATGTAGAGGCAGGTAAAACAACATCTGTGTATATTACATTACAGCCAATAACTCAACAAGGTAATATCTCAGTGACTACAGATCCAATAGGAGCTAATATTTACTTAGATGAGCTTTTTAAGGGTGTAACTGCTGGTCCATTATTGATTAGTGGTGTAACTGTTGGCAACCATACTGTTAAGGCTAGTAAACCTTCTTATTTCAATGCCTCTAAAGTCGTTTCTGTATCAGATGGGCAGACTACCATAGTACATCTAATCCTGATACCAGTTAACTCTACAAATATAGTTCCAACAGGCAGCCTTTTCGTTACAACAAATCCTTGGGGGGCAGCTATCCACATAGATGGCCAATTCAAGGGCCTTACCCAATCTGGAACTTTGTTGGTGGAAAATGTGCCCTCTGGAACTCGTGTATTAAAAATAACAAAAAGTGGGTATTTAGATTATATGCAGACAATAAACATAGTTCAAAGTGCTACAACCTATGTTAATGCAACCCTAACAAGGTCCACTTATGCATGCTATGACACAGATAATGGACTTGATTACTATGTAAAAGGCACTGTTACAGTTAGACAACAAGATAATAATATAACACAACAGCAGAGTGATTTCTGTTCTGATACAATAACCTTAAACGAATATTATTGTGCAACTGGTAGTAGTATTGCTTCTAAAGCTTATACATGCCCTTACGGATGCGCATTCGGTGCATGTAAGAAATTCCAGAAAATTGAATCCAAAAAAGTTGCTCTAGCTTCAAATAACTGGATATTATGGACTCTACTAATCATAGTAGCAGCATTCTTCATTGCCTGGAAGAGTAAACAAATTAAAATAAGTAAAGGCAAAAAAAAGAAAGGCAAAAAATAGATTCAGACCTTTTTAGCATTTTTTATTTTATTTTAAAATTAGAAAGGATTAATATATAGTTTTACTTCTTTTTTGTTATGATAAGACTTGGACCTGCTGGAAATATAGAACAGCACGACACAATTTCTACTCTACAAAAATTAAAAAATATGGGACTACAAGCTAAAGAGATTGAATTTGTAAGGCAGGTTTACTTGAAAAATGATGCTGCAAAAATAATTGGAAAGAAAGCCAAAGAATTGGACATTAATTTAAGCATCCACGCACCATATTTTATTAATCTTGCATCAGAAGAAAAAGACAAAGTAATAGCGTCTAAAAAAAGAATACTCGACTCTTGTGAACGCGGTCATTTTCTTGGAGCAACCCATGTAGTTTTTCATCCCGCTTATTTTGGCAAAAGATCAAAAGAGGAAACATACTCTATAGTAAAAAATGAAATTATGGATATGCTAGAAACTATAAACAGAAGTGGCTGGAATGTTAAATTAGCTCCTGAAACTACAGGAAAACATAGTGCTTTTGGCTCATTAGATGAAATTATTAAAATTGTAAAGGAAACTAAATGTGATATATGCATTGATCCAGCACATTTATACGCAAGGAATAATGGAACAATAAATTTTAAAGAAATGCTGGATAAATTAGAAGTTTTAAAATTAAAAAATTTGCACTTTCATTTTTCTGCAATCAAATATTCTCCTAAGGGCGAAGTTTCTCATTTAACTCTAGCTGAAGGCGGCCCCAAATTTGAGCCATTTGCATCTGAGTTATTAAAAAGAAAGATTGACTGCACTATAATTTCTGAAAGCCCGATTACATGGCAGGATTCATTAAATATGAAAAAGATATTAGAAAAGTTAGGCTATAAATTCTAGGTGTTAAATTTTAAAATAAAAACATTTAAATAAACATTTAAATAGTTTGTATATATTTTAATTTCCGAGGTGTCTATGACAAAAAAAATTATGCCCTTTGTTTTCCTTGTTTTGTTTATTTTTGTATATTTAAAAATTTCACATTCCGAACAAGATATATGCACCGATACCGATACTGGAATAAACTATAATGTCAAGGGTACTGTAACATATGGGTCTCAAGTTCTTACAGATTATTGTACTTCCTCGCAGTTAGTGGAATACTACTGCAATTATCAACAACAATATCCAATATCAAATATCGTTTACAAATGCAATGATATTTGCGGAGATGGGGTTTGTGGAGGCGAAGGCGTTCCCCCACCAATAAATGAAATACCTCCAGATTCAAATACAACAAAAATCGATTCTGGCGGCGGCGGTGCTGGAGGCGGCGGTGGCTCTGGTGGAGCAGGTGGAGGCGGAGGTTCTGGAGGTCTTGAAAGTTCTGCACCATCAAAAACACAACCTAAGGATGATAGTACATCAACAACTCCAACAAATGAACAAGAGCAATCAACAGATAGTCAGAATTCTGTATTAAAATCAAACAAAGAAGTAAAATTAGGGACAGGAATAATCTTATTGATTATACTAGCAGCCTTGGTAGTTGTAACACTATGGTTTTTAAAGCAAAGAAAACATCAATAAATATCAATAAACATCAAAAATAAATTTAAGAAGTTTTTTATATTTATTCTATTCTAGAAAATGAATGCAGAAATTACATGCCATTTTAATGACTGGGAATAACAGAAGAGGCTATATTGGTGGAGTCCCAAAATGCTATGTAAGATTTGGTGACGAAAAAAGAACAAATTCTGCTTCTAGAGTTCTTGATAGATTGAATATAGCAAAATCAATTGAAACCATAACAGTAATAGGTGAAGAATACTATATTAACAATGAACTTGATTGCTCAAATGCACGAAAGCCTCTTTACTTAGTTTCTCAAAGAGAAAACGCCACATTTGCTGATAACATCCTAGATGCTTACAATTTTTTAGTTGGAAGATTAAAAGAAGAGCATGAGATTGGGGTATTGAGTGTTTTTGGTGACGTGCCTTTTAGAATGCCCTGTACAATAGATCTTTTTGTACATAAAATTGACGAAAATGCAGATCTTGCAATCCACTTAGTAAAGCAAGAAGCTATTAAAAGGTTTTATAATATTTATAGAAGGCCACTAGTACCAGTTTCAGAGGATGGAAAGCTTAACTGGTTTAAGCCAGATGATATGTTTTATATTAAGCCAACTAAATTTTCTTATAGTGACATAAATGAATTATACCAAAAAAGGGAAACAAGTAAGTTTGGATTTGCTATAAAGACTATAAGACTTATTTCAAGAAAATACCCGCAATTAAAAGGTCCTTTAATCAAAGCTTTCATACTCAGACAAATTTACAGGAGCCTCGGTATTTCATTACCGATTTTTAATGGCAGCTTAGAAAAAAGCAGATTAGAACAAATAGTAAAAGAAAACCCTCCTTATATCAACGCACAAATAATCCCTACAGATAATCCTGATGGTTATTTTGACATAGACAATGAAGCAGATTTTAGAAAGTTGGATAAGAATTTAAATTTTGTATCCAGTGAATTAACAAGGTTTTTGTTGTATGGAAATTAGTTTTTGATTATCTTTGCAACAAAAAAGCCTTCTGTGTCATTGTCCTGAGGCCATAGCCTTAAGCAATTCCCTATTTCTTCATGGTAAGTTTCATTATTGAATTCCATAATAGCGGGGCTTTTATTTATGTTTATATTTATCTTTCCAATTTTTACATTCTCAAATTTATTTAGTAAGTGATTTATTACACCTTCGTTTTCTTCTGGTTCTAAAGAGCATGTTGAATAAACTAGAATTCCACCTTTCTTTAAGTTTAGAAACGCATTTTCTATTAATCTTTTTTGCATATTGCTAAGTTTAGTTATCATCTTAGTATTATAAATTTTTAAGGTCTTCAAGCTTTTCCTTATAGTTCCAGTGCCAGAGCAAGGCGCATCTAGCAATATTTTATCAAATTCAAAATTTTTAATCCTTAAACCATCCATCAAGGTGATTACAGCATTTGAAACTCCACATCTCTGCAAATTGATTCCAAGGGCTTTTATTCTGTCGTACTTAAAATCATTTGCAACTATTAGTCCTTTATTCTCCATTAGTGCAGCAATCTGAGTAGTTTTACTTCCGGGAGATGCAGCCATATCAAGAATAATATCATTTTCTCCTGGTTCAAGAATTATAGGAGGAATCATAGAAGCAGCTTCTTGAACATAAAAATATCCTAGGCTATGCTCCATTAAATTTCCAATATCCTTTCTCTCGCCTTTAACATCTCTAATAAAAAATCCCTCTTTGCACCATGGAATCTGTTCTAGGTCCCATTTTTCTTTTAGCCTTGACTTTAGTTCATTTATGCTTATTTTTAATGTATTCACTCTTATGCTTCTTCTTAATTCCTTTACAGTTATTTCTTTAAATATATCAAAATCTGTCAAATTTTTATATCTTTCAACGAAATTCTCTTTGAATACGATTTCCATTTTGAATATACTTTTGACTAATGTTGATACTTGTTGTATTTTTTGAAATATTCTTTAAAACACAAGAATGTATTTAAATAAGTTTATATATTCATAGCAAATAATGGATAAAAAAGGAAAAATAATATTGAGTTTATTAATAGTGTCGATATTTGTTGCAACAATGTTTATCTTATTTTATGCAAATGCGGATCCTACACCAATACAACCAATAAGAGTAAATGCAACAATAATTCCTCCACCAAACTCTTGCGCAGATAACGATGGTGGAATCAATGAATTTGTTAAAGGTACAACTTCGGGTTATATTAATGGATTGCCATATAGTTATACAGATTTTTGTATTAATACTACAAGGTTATACGAATATTATTGTTTAGGTAGTTATAGCTTTAATGTCAATATTACATGCAGAGCTTCCGCTAATTTAACAGGATTTTGTGTGAATGGAGCTTGCACTTAATTAATGCACTTAATTAAAAGACATATAAAAAGTTGCTTATTATTGTTTATTCTTTATTTTTCCTTATTATTTTTTATATTTTCACAAAAAAGATCTGCGCCAGCCGAGCATAGTTAGGGATTTGAACTAACCATTAATTAATCAAAATTATTCAATACCTAATTATTCCATATAATTTATCTAAGGTATTTTTTAGAGTTTCCTGATTTATCTTGCCAATTTTCTTTATAATTAAATCTTTATCCAATTTTAATATATTTTCTACTTTTATACAACATTTTGTGAAAAGTTTTCCTTCATCTAAATTAGTATTATGCAGAGTAATTGCATATTTATCTTTTGAAATATTTGAAGTAACACCTAGAACAATAATATCATCAGAATACTTATTGAATTCATTATTACTGATTACAATAACCGGTCTTACTTTTTTTCCTGATTGATCCGAAAATGGAAAAGGAACTAGCAATAAGTCTTTTTGTTCTATCATAAATATTTATCCCAAACTTCATTATCTTTCTTGTTATTCCATATCTTTTTTAATGACTTTTCAGCCAATATCATCCATCCTATTTTCTCTTTTCGTGTTCTATCTAATCTTTCCATAATAAGATGTCTAATAAATTCTGATTTAGATGGATACTTTTTATTTCTTATAAATTCCTCCAATTCATTGGCTTCATTTTCTGGCAGTTTTATAGTTATAGTTTTCATGGTAATCCTTAAGGATTACTTATTTATATATCTTTCTATCCTTGAATAGATTATTTTCGCTTAATAATTAAGAAATGGACTGCGCTAGCCGAGCATATGGCCTGTACAACAATGCGCCGTGTTTTTATTTATTTCACCATAAATGCTTCTTTTAAACCTCTAAAGTCTTCATCACCAGTAACGACTTTCGCAGCTAGCCTTCTAGCGCTAACTAATACAAAAATATCGGCTAAACCAATATGTTTTCTACTTTTTTTCATTTCAGCATGAACTTTTCCAACTTCTTCAGCAAAATCAGAAGAAACTTCAATAATTGTAGATAGTGAAAAGAGTATTTTTTTTGCCTCATTAAAATTCAAATTTTTTCTGTTAAAATGGCTAGATAGTTCTGCTATTGTTATTGCATTTGTGAAAATTGAGTTTTTTGGGTTTTCTATTATCTCTTTAACCTTCTCCCCCATCTTAGAACCGTCAAAATATTCCACCCACGCGTAAGCATCTATAACATATTTACTCATTATTCTCTAATTGACCAGAAAATTTATTTTTTTTTGTAAATGGTGCTATACCTTTAAATAGTCCAAATCCACTTTTTTTTAATTTTGTTACGTCTATCCTTATTATTTGATTTTCCTTTAGACCTTCCTGTTCAACAAGTTCTTTTGGTATTGTAGCAACCAAAGAACCACCAATCTTCCTTGTTTTTGTTACGGCTTCCATTTTGTATAACTTCAAGTATAATTTAGTTATATATAAAGTTTTCTATTACATTTTGGCATGTAAAATCTGCGCCAGCCGTGCATAAGGCCTGTATAGCAATGCGCCTGCAATTATTACTTTGTTTCTGGTTCTATTACTATCTTATTTCCAATCTTTGTTATTGAGACTTCAACATTTTCATTTAATTTTAACTGCTTTTCTAGATCGCTGGGAATCCTAAACATCAGGCCACCACCACTTTTTGACAAATGCCTGTATAATTTCATAGGCTCAGGCCATACCCCTAATTTTCTAGCTATGCTTACTGTTTTTTGTGTCTCTTCTTCATATGGAAACTCTTCTTTACAATTGCTACATCTTTCGCCTTTAACTATAAATATATAGCCCTCTATTTCAAGTGTGATGTCTTCTACTTTCACTAGCTCTCCTTTTTCACAATTTGGACATTTTCTCATTTTCCTTCAGCTCCTGTTATAATAAAAATTTCTTTATATTCTTCATCTTTTATAAATATCAATTTTCTGCTCTTTCCCTTAACTCTGGTGTAAGATTCATATTTTGATTTGCCAACTTTATCAACTTTGTAAGCATTTTCTAAAATTTCTCTTAACGAATCAATATCACAATCCCATTTTCTCATCCAACCCAATATAAAGTGCTTGCTAGGCCTGATTTTATATCTAAAGGTATCCATTACTTTTTCACTACTTTTTATAATGTTTTTGTTATATATAAGCTTTTTGTTTTCTCATTGTTTGAAGAATAAATCTGCGCTAGCCGAGATTTGAACTCGGGCCAAAAGCTTGGCAAGCTTCCATTCTACCAGGCTAAACTACTAGCGCATCAAAAAATAAAGAAAATACTTTTATGTTATTATTTAAAACTTACTCTTGCGTAAAATCGTCTACTGTTGCTTTAAACTCACTATCAGTTTTAATTTTTCCTCTTGCCTTAAGATATTCTTTTGTCAGAATCCAGAATATCAAAGCCAGGCTCTTCTTGCCTTTGTTGTTGCATGGAATTACTAAATCGACGTTAGTTGAGTCGTTATTGGTGTCGCATAATGCAATTACAGGAATTCCAAGCCTTGCCGCATCATTTACTGCATTTCGATCAGGCCATGGATCCGCTACTAGAATTAATTTGGTTTCCATGAAATTGTCGAGGCTAGGATTCGTCAATATTCCTGGAGGATAACGACCAGCAAATATTTTAATGCCAGTATATTTGTTAAGCATCTTCACAGGCTTCCATCCATTTTCACGCCTGCAAACAACTAAAATTTCATCTGGGTTGTATTTTGCTATTAATTTTGCAGCCAGCTCAAGCCTTTTATTTATTTCTTGAACATTTAAAACAGCCAGTCCATCAGGTCTTACTTTATAGATAAAAGGACTCATGAATTTAGTTCGAAACTTTGTGCCTATATGCAAGCCTACCTTTAAATATTCGTCTATTGGAACCAGTAATTGCTCTTCTTCTGCCATAAAAATTCAAGCTAATAGATTCTTTATAAAGATTATGTTTTTATTTTCATGTATATGTAATAGAAAATTGTGATAACAGGTGAGTTCTAGTTTATTCATAAAGAATAGACAAAAACATTTTAGTTTAAATCACCATTGATTCTAAACCAGATATTCTCTTTTTTACAATTGACCTGGCTCTATTGTAGTCTACCAAATCTCTATATGCTACCAACCCAATTACCCCAGACATAGCTAAACCACCTAAAATAGCAAGCGGACCCAATATTATTTCTTGAGTTTTTAGTATTTCATTATTTTTTACCAAATCCATTCCACAATATATAGACGCGACCAGAAGTCCTGCGGATATTAGTGGATAAATTGGACGCAAATCAGGGCCTGCAGAAGCACCCTTTGGACCATAGTAATAAGGATCTGTATTCGCTGGGAAGTCATTATTTAGATGTCTATTAAATTCATCTAAATGATTATCTGGTAATTTTTTCGCTATACTAGCTAATGAAAATGATTTGAAATCACCAAATCTATAAAAAATTAGATAATCATGATGTTTGGTCTTTTCGCCACTATTTGTGTTAGTCATTTTAATAACCCCTTAGAAGTTTTAACCTCTATGCTAAACTATATAAATATATCTAATTTACATACTCCAGCCTATAGATGCGTTGCATTTTTCTATTCTATAATATACCCTTGTAGTAGGTAGCCCCGGGCGGATTCGAACCGCCGTCTGAAGCTCCAAAGGCTTCAATGCCTGGCCTTTTTAATGAAATTAAAAATTTGGCCGCTACACCACGGGGCTGATTAAAATGAAGTCGTAATTATTTACTTAAAAGCTTTACTATTGCTTTTTATTTCATATACTGTTTTT
The DNA here is from genome assembly GCA_016185565.1 of Candidatus Woesearchaeota archaeon. Lineage (GTDB taxonomy): Archaea > Nanobdellota > Nanobdellia > SCGC-AAA011-G17 > JAGVZF01 > JACPNH01. The sequence continues at coordinate 16,599 of JACPNH010000007.1, forward strand.
TCTTTTTTTCATCAAATATTTCTATCGCATATCTCAACATTGTGCGAGGCATTTCTTTGTAGTATTTTTTTAAGAAATCTTCCTCAATTTCCTGATTTCTCTTTCCTATTTCACGCAACATCCAACCTACTGCTTTTTGTATTAAGTCGTGCTTATCTTTTAATAGGATTTCAGATATTTTTAATACATCCTCAAATTTGTTATTCTTTATAAAGTAAAAAGTTGAAATTATGGCTATTCTTTTTTTCCAAATGTTTTCAGAGTTAGCAAGTTTATACAAAATAGATTTATCCTTGTCTATTAAGTAGGCTCCGAGTATTTTATCTGCAGATAAATCAACCAAATCCCAATTGTTTATTTTGTTTGTATTTTTAAGGTAAAAATTTACAATTTCTTTTTTTATTGCTTCATTTCCATTTTGAAATTTTTGAACAAGAGTCAAAATTGCAGTAAGCCTAAACTCGTGTATTTTGTCAAGCATTAACCTTCCTGCATCATCCAAGGCTATATCTTTATATTTTATAGCTATTTTCCTTTGGTCTGGTACAGTAATTCCTAGAAATATATCTCCTTCTCCATACCCGCCCGGGCCTGTTTTAAAGAATCTAGACAGAATTTTTGCTTTTTCTTTATTCTTGAGTCTTAAAAGATCTTTTTTCAGGTTAGGCAACATAAATTAGAAAATAACTAATAATTTAAATAGGTTTGTTCTTTTTTGCTATTTGGATTCTTATGTATATACTTAATATTATCAAGAAAAAAACTACCATCAAAATAATATTTGTTGTAAGGCTGGTTGAAGGTGGCGGGCTGTATTGGATTGTACCCTGAGCAACTTCAAAGGTCTGATTTATGGTTTCATTCGCTACCATTAAATTTTTGTAGAACTTTTAAACTTATATAGCTTTCTAATAATTTATGTGTAAGTAGTAATAAGAATTTAAGTAAAAAATTTATTTTACAGAATTTGTAAAACTTCCATTCGATACAGTAACATTTATATAAAAGCAGTGTTTTTCTTTAATTACTAAAATTTGTTTTAAAGGTGTCAGAAATAATGAAAAGAGGTGTCAGATATAGTTTAATTTTATTTTTTATAACGTTATTTATATTTATTTTTTCTTTTGTTCCTAGCACTAAAGCACCTCATGATACTGGTTGGGCTTGTGGAGGAAGCACTAATTATACTTGTGCTGGTGACACAGTTTGTCAAAATGGATATTGTGCTTTAATAAGCAGTTGCGGAAATGCGATTTGTGAAAGTTCTGAAACCTCAACCTCTTGTCCAAGTGATTGTGGATCTTCTTACACTTGTTCTACACAAAATCCTTCATATTGTACCTCATCAGCCCAATGTGACGGTATAAGTGGCAAGTGGTGTAGTAATGTTTGTTATTATCCTGCTTCTTCAGCTCCCTCTGGATGCACATCTTCATCATCAGTATGTGGAAATGCTGTTTGCGAAAGTTCTGAAACCAGTTCTTCATGTCCAAGCGACTGTGGTACAAATAATACATCATCTTCAAATTCATGTTCTTCTAGTTATTATTATTGCTATGATGAAACGAGCTGTAAAAATGCCGGAGGCAATTGGTGTAAAACTTCAGGTGCTAATAATGGATTTTGCTCATCTTCATGCCCAACATGTTCATCAACTCAACTTTCTAATTGTTATGTTTCATCAGAATGCACTACAGCAGGAGGCAATTGGTGTGGGACTTGGTGCAGTACATCCACATGCCCGACTTGTAGCTCTAGCCAAGTTTGGAATTGCTTTGATGAAACGAGCTGTAAAAATGCAAATGGCAACTGGTGTAAATATACTAATACTGGTTCACAAGGCTCGTGCTCAAGTTCTTCATGTCCTTCAACAACTTGTAGTTCAAGTTCTCCTTGGAACTGCTTTGATGAATCAAGCTGCAAATCAGCTTCTGGAAACTGGTGCAAGAGCTCTGGAACAAGTGCTGCATCATCTGGATGGTGCCAGTCTTCATCTTGCCCAAGTTATACATGCAGCAAAGACAGCACTTGGTATTGTTATGATAAAACTTCATGTACAAGTGCTGGTGTAAACTGGTGTGGTACATATTGCAGTTCCTCTTCATGCCCAGTATGTAGCAAAGAAAGTTATTGGAACTGCTATGATGAATCAAGCTGTCAGAATATAGGTATGAATTGGTGTAAAGGTTCTGGCACTGGTTATTGTCAATCATCTTCATGCCCAACATGTTCTAGTTCACAGCCATGGAACTGCTATACAGAAACAGAATGTAAAACAGCATCTGGAAACTGGTGCGGTTCAAATCCGAGCTATCCACCAATAAGCTATTGGTGCAGTAGTTCATGTCCTACTTATACTTGTAGTAAAGGAAGTTATTGGAACTGCTATGATGAATCAAGCTGTAAAACAGCCGGCGGCCAATGGTGCAAGTCATCTGGATACACAACTTCAGCATCTTCAGGCTGGTGTTCTGATTCATGCCCAACATGTTCTAGTTCACAGACATGGAACTGCTATACAGAAACAGAATGTAAAACAGCATCTGGAAACTGGTGTGGTACATATTGCAGTTCCTCTTCATGCCCAACATGTTCTAGTTCACAGACATGGAACTGCTATGACGAAACTAGTTGTACAAAAGCTAATGGAAACTGGTGCAAAAGTGCCGGTACCTATTCAGGGAGTGCTTCATCTGGCTGGTGTTCATCTTATTCATGCCCTAGATATGATTGCAGCAAAGAAAGTCCATGGAATTGTTATGATAAGTCTGCTTGTACTACAGCCGGTGGACAATGGTGCGGTACATATTGTAGTTCTTCATGTCCTGTATGCAGTACTAGCCAATTATGGAATTGCTATACACAGACAGAATGTTCAAGTGCTAATGGACAATGGTGCGGGACATATTGCAGCTCTTCATGCCCAACATGTTCTAGTTCACAGACATGGAACTGCTATGACGAAACTAGTTGTACAAAAGCAGGCGCAAATTGGTGTAAAGGCGCTAGTGAATCATCTGGATCTGGCTGGTGTTCATCTTATTCATGCCCAACATGTTCTAGTTCACAGCAATGGAACTGCTATGATGAATCAAGCTGCACAAAAGCTAATGGACAATGGTGCGGTACATATTGCAGTTCATACTCATGTCCTAAATGTTCATCATCTCAAACATGGAATTGTTATACTAAATCAGATTGCAGTTCGGCTGGTGGACAATGGTGCGGTACATATTGCAGTTCATACTCATGCCCATCCATATGTGGAAATGGAGCCTGCGAATCAGGAGAAAGCTCCTCATTTTGTTCTAGTGATTGTGGAAAAGCAAGCTGTCCTAGTTCAATAACAATTTCATTTGACAGAGCCAGTTATAATATTGGCGATACAGTTTTAATGTCCATACAAACAACTGTCCCAAATATTTTTGTTGATATTGATGCCTCAATTGCTTCTGGTGGCAAGGGATATAGTGGTTCTACTTCATTAACTACTGATACAAAAGGAGAAATTAGTTATAAATTTCCAGTGTCCTCATCCACACCAGATGGCATTTATAAAGTCAATGCAAAAACAAATGTTCCGGGATGCGATGCAGTTTCTAGTTCAAATTCTATAACAATTAATTCAGGAGGCGGATATTGTGGAGATAAGTTATGCAATAATAAAGAAAGTTCAAATACCTGCCCAACTGATTGTGGAGATGTTGGTGATGGTTATTGCCCTTCCTCAAAAACATGTTCCGACGGAAAAACCATGCCTTGTGATAAATATCTAGGAACATGTCATTGTGCGCCTTGTGAATTTGACCCCGGAAGAGTCCCTCCTGGTTGCACTCAATCATCAGACTCATCTACAGCAGTATTAAGAGTAAATTGCGATTTATCATGCCCCCCACCACCGTCAGACATCTCAGTTTTAAAGCAGAAGTGCATTGACAATGGCGGAAATCCGACATTAAAGACAACTTACAATGGATGCAATTACTTTGATTGTAACTTTGCAGATGAGGAAAATTTCTATACCGGCCCAGACAGATGCTTCACAGAGAAAGAGCTTGAAGAGGTAAATGCAAAATGTACAAAACTGGGGTTGCCCATAAAAATAAAAGTGCATGGAGATTGTAAAATAGCAAGTTGCACCCAAAAAGAAGAAAATACAAGGTGTGCTGTAATATTGTCAAGTGAAAGAAAATCAATAGAATCCGAATGCAAATTACAAGGTTTACAATTAATAAAGAAATTTGATGAAAAAGGCTGTCAAAGATTAAAATGCGGAACTCCAGATGATTGCGACAAAGAATTGCCAGAAGCTGCCTATAATGATTGCAGTCTTAAAGGCGGAGAGATCATAGTAAAGAAGGATGTGAACGATTGCATTACATCTACAAAATGCATCACTCCTAGTGATGAAAGAGATGATGCAATTGGCGATATTTCAGTATTGCCATCAAAAGCTGAATTAACACATGTTGCCTTAGAATTAACAGAGGTTTCAATTGAGCTTGAAAAGCTTACCGAAGAAGCAAATAAAATCAAAGATTATTATGGATCTACTGACAGTCCTAAAGAGGAAATCTGGAGCAGAGTAGTTTCTGCACTACAAACAATGTCTAAAAGGATAGAGGAGATACAAAATGATTTGAGAGACATAGTTGATTCTGATGAAATTACAAAGGATAATGTGCTTACAGTAAAAGCATCATTGATAGGAGTAAGCAATGCATTTGATGATGTGTTATACTTAATGCTGTCTAGCAAGATTGAAGCTGATGTTAGAGAAGAAAAGGAATGCGAAACAGCAGATGAATGCTTTGATAGGGCATTTAGAATATGCCAACCAACTTCATTTAGCCCTGATCAAAATACTAATGTAAAAATAACAGGCTTAGAAGATGGAAAATGTATATTAGAGGCTGAATTAGATGAAAAGGCAGCTCCTCCTGAAGGCACAATCCCTGGTGTAGGTCCTCCGTATACAATGACATGCAATGTAGAAGATTATGCATTAGGTATAGACAATCCAGAAACCTCAATATTCCCGTATTGTGAAGGTTCTATGCTTGAATTAGTAAAATATTATAAGACTCAAGAAAGTCCTAAGATACAAGAACAAGAGCAAATAGATGAAGAAGCTATATCAGAAGAACAGGCATACATTCCAGTAACAGGACAGGTTATTGCTTATCTTGAGGCTAATCACGGTCCAAGAAATTGCGTCGGAAAACTCGAATGCACTAAGATTTGTGACAAAGAACCATATACTTGCATCGGCTATATAGATAGTTGGCTTAGAACAAACTCTGGCCCAGGTGGAGTAAGATCAATAGCAGAATTAAATAATTTCTGTTCAAGCAATAAAGAGATATGCAAAGAATGGCTACTTTCAAGAGGGATTACATTGCAAGAATTGCAACAATCTAAGAGCTATTCAACAGGCCCAATAACAGGCTTCGCGATAAGGAGATAAAGATAAGGAGATAAAATTATAAAATGAATCGCAATAATAAATTGTTGATAATAATATTATTAGTTGCAATAGTCTTAATAGGAAGCTGTAAATCATTAATACAACAAAAAACGCAAATAAAATCAGAAAAAGATGCATCATCGGCAACCTCAAATTTGACAGATACTATAGACACTGTCTCAACTAATTTAAAAGATGTATCAAGAACACTTGGACGTTAACTTAGTATTCTCAAAAATGAAATTTAGACCCTTCCTAAATTGCCGCTCGGGGTTGATTTTTATTATATTTATTATATTTGCTCCAAGCATTATATTTGCCGCTACAGTAATAAAACAACAGTCTCCCCCACCCATAGTTATAAACGATATTCAAATTTATCCTTCTGCTTTTAGCGCAACTGTAACTTGGAACACAGATGTTCTGTCAAATAGTACTGTTGGTTATGGTGAAAGCTCATATTCTTATTACATAAGCAATAGGGAATTAAAAAAATCTCATTTAGCCTTATTGAATTTTAGAATACAGCCCAATATCAAGTATTTCTTTTTTGTAGAGAACTGCCTAAATTCCTCATCTAAATGTGTAAGAAGCAATAATCTATCTTTTAATGCTATAAATTGCGGTGAGTCATGGAGGTGCTTTAATAATACTAATATAGGCTATGTTAATGCTAGCTGTACCTGGGACCATGACAGCATTAAATTTTGCGAGAGTGGTTGTGCTAATGGGATGTGCAATAATCATAAAGACAACGGAATTCTGTACTTAAATTCAAATCCCAGAGGCGCTTCGGTTTTTATTAATGGCATAGTTAAAACAACAACCCCAGATGTGCTTGTTAACTTGGCTCCAGGCTCATATAAAGTAAAATTCTCAAAAGATGCATACGAAGAATTTTCTACAGAAGTAAATGTATTGCCTGGAAAAATAGTAACTCTAAAATCTACTTTGAAAATAAAACTAGTATGCAATGATACAGACAACGGAATGGATTCATTCACTAAAGGATTTGCTGCAGACCCTTTCAAGAAGTTTGTGGATAAGTGCGTAAATAAAAACACATTAAATGAAAGCATATGCGATGGAAAAACATCATTGGCTGAAACAAAAATAATTAAATGCGATAATGGTTGCAGTAAAGGAAAATGCAAAAAGGCAACCAATACCAATACCCAAACAAAATCTACTTCTCCAGCTTCTTTAGGTTTGATTCCCTTAATTGTAATTGCTCTAATATTTTTATTTTTGTTTATTAAAAAAGTTAAAAAAGGAAAATTAAATTTTAAGAAAATAAAATTAAAGAAAAAAGGTAGGATTTAAACTCTGGCCTTATACCTTCCACGGCTTTCTACCTTTTCAAGCTTTTTTATTACCTCATTATAATTTTTGCTTGCCTTGTAGCCTTCAAGAATTAATTTAAAACTTTCTTCTGAATTGTTGTAGTGTTTGCTGTCTAAGGCTTGTTTCATCAAATGCAGATCAACAGCTTTGTCTTCTATTTTTTTTGAAATAAATCCCAACCCAAAATCAATGAAATAGACTCTGTCATCTTTTAAAATCATATTTGATGTAGTTAAGTCGCTATGAATAATGTCATTGTCATGAAGCCTTGCTATTGAGTTGCCTATTTTTGAGCATATTTCTCTTCTATTTTTTAAATTGTCAAAAATATCCTTTAGTCTTTTTCCATCAATGTATTCCATAATCACTTTCATGTTTTTGTCGTCCATCTCAAAAACTCTTGGCACATAAATTATTTTGCTTGCTTCTTGCAATAATTTTGCCTCCCTTCTCGTAGGATATTTTCTTTTCTCTATGTCAATCTCTGGGATCCTATAACTTTTTTTTATTCTTTCCTTGATTATTTTATTGTGTTCTAGGTATAGAATAGCTTCAGCTCCTCTCTGGATTATTTTCATAAACATACTCTAAATAGAAAATTTATATACCTTTTTATAATGGTATTTATATGGAACTGCTGCGTAAATAGTGCTGGTAATGAATATGAATGCTAGAACTAAAGCTATTAACCTCTTTTTCATATAACTGTAGCTATATTTTTCTATAAAAACTTATCGGAGGCACGAATGTACGAAATACTGTAGAAATTTAATAATTACAACTCTATTATTTTAGTGATTTCTTTTCTTATACTTGAGATTTCGTCTATCGAGATTGTGTTTATCATGTATTTCAGATTTTATACCAAGTTTCATAAGCAAGGAATATACAGCAAAATACTCACAATAGTATTTAGTAGTTGAGATCCACATATTGGATTTATTTTTTATAAATAAATTTTCAAATAAATTAAAAAAATATTTTGGTATATAAATCATTCGAGGTTTTCATTGATGTTGCTTATGCTGGAACTTACAGAGTCAAGGCTTTCAGACAAGTTCTCGACATTCTCTATTACATCCCTGTCTGATTTTATTTTTGTTTTGTCTGAAATGTTGCAGCCAGAAATTCCTATTACTAAAACCAAAATCAAAATTGTTACAATTATCTTTTTCATTTTCTAAGCCAATCTCCTATTGTTCTTATAACCTGGCCTACAATCCCAAATTCACCGAAATCCTCTTGGCGTTGTTCAAATCCTTCATCGAATTCTTGGTTAAATTCTTGGTTATACTCGTATCCAGGTCCCGAGCCGCTGCACTCTTGATAGTTCTCTGTTCTGCTGCAATAATCACGGCATTCTTCTGGACTTCTGCAGCCACCAGGCCCACTAAAATCACCACCAAATTCTTCTTCAAATCCACCTTCGCCAAATTCACCTGGTGATCTTCTAAAATTTCTAGAAGGACTCTCAAAACCTTCTGGAGGAATATGTTCTACGAGTCCATATTTTTTTGCAAACTCAAGGCATTCTTCTCCATGTTCAGGTTTTGAGCAATATTCTTCGCATTCTCGAGGACCTTTACAGCCACCAGGCCCTCCGGTAAATGTTCCTTCTTCAATGGCTTTTTGAATTTCGGGAGGTGGCAAATTTTCAGTAAATCCATTTTCTTTAGCAAATCTTAAACATTCTCTCATATTTTCAGGAGTGGAACAATAGTTGTCACATTCTCTTTGACCTTTACAGCCACCAGGCCCAGAAAATTCTTTGAACTGTTTTTTCATGATTTCAACCATCTCACCCTTACAATGCTTAATAATCCCTTCATCACTTGTTTCCACAAAGGCATAGTCATTAAATCTGCATTCCATCTCAGCTTCCTTCCCAAAGAAATTTCCTCGTGCTTCAACTACACATTCTTTTTTGTATAGGCCCCTGATTTCAACTCTTATTTGGCCTCCAGGAGGCCCGGGTGGATTCATAGATGCTGGTTGGCATATTCTAAATGCCCTATCAAAGCAGCCTTCATTAGTTCCGCAATCTCCGCCAAGCTCTCCGCTTGCTTCTATGCTTATCTTTTCGTCAATGCCCGCAGTTTCTAAAGTTTCTAAATTGCCTACAGGTTCTCCGCCAAGCATCACAAATGCAATATCTTGCAGAACTACTCCATCTATGTAAGACAAATCTCTTTTGAATTTATTAATATCAGCAGTGCTCAAGCCCCTTGCATTTTTTCTTAGATCTTCTCCTATCTTGTCTATTCTTTCTTGAGCAGCCTCAAACATAGTTGCTACTCTTTTGAATTTTTCTATGTTTACCTTGTCGTTTTTTCCTTCATAATATTCAGAAAGCGCTTCTGATTGCTCTGCCAATTTGTCAAGTTCTATTTTCAATTTTTCTAGCTCAAGGGCTATTTTTATTAGCTTTGTTGAGCTAGGAACTGTTTTTACTCTTTCATATTTTATCTCGTTGCTGTCTCCGCGCCTTACGCATTTAACAAAATTTACACAACCATCTTGCCCAGTTTTCACAACAAGTTGGCCGCCCTCATCTTCAGCACATCTATCATAAGCCTCTTTTGGAACTACTTTTTGGCATTCTTGTTCAGAAATTCTGTCAGGTCTTCCTCCTGGTCCAACGCCTTGTCCACTAACACATCTTGGTCTTGCACAACCCCTTTCATCAAACTCCTTTACTAATCTACCATTACTTTTGCCGCATTCTTCTTTTGCTTTTCTTATTTCTTCAAAAGGAAGTTCAGGACACATCTTTTCTCTTTTTGGAGCGCAACTAGGAATATCACAACCAAGGCCTCTTTTTACCACAAATTCAAGGCCCTGTTCCTTACATCTTCTTTCTATCCTTTCAAATTCAACATGTAATGGGCAATTTCCGCCAAAACCGCCTCTTTTTTCTTCATCAGAATAACTGCATCTTGCAATATTGCATCCATTAGGAATATTATCTATTACTTCTCTGCCGCCAGACTCCTCGCACTGCTTTTTTAAGTCTGCTGGCAGATTAGCAGGAGGGCATCTAGGACCAGAGCCTTCGCAATGAATTCTATAAACACCAGTTTCATCCCGTTCAGTCCCACAACCCTCAGCAACCTTTATTGGTGGAGGAAATTCACCTGGTGGCTGTTCATGTTCTTCTCCAGGAGGCTGTTCTGGTGGAGGTATTTGTTCTTCAGGAGGAGGCGATTCTTGGGGGGGCTGTTCAGGAGGAGGTATATTTTCTTCTTGAGCCCTAGACCCAATAATACCAACCAATATACCAAAAATAGATATAAGTAAAAATAGCTTAACTACCACACCTCTTTTCATTAATATTAAAAATTAGTTATACTATAAATATTTTTCGGTGTGGGTGTATTGTTATCTGGTTATCTTAAACTTCCTTACACTTTCATAAAGTCCTTTTGCCTTATTGCTTTTTTCAAAGTATTCTCTAACTGGCTTAATCAAGATTTCAAAAGCATCAGCTATCCCCACCTTTAAGTCTGCAGGATGCAAATTTCCTTTTAAATATTCATTTCTTAGTTCTTCATAATTTTCAAATTCAATGCTTCCACCAAAATTTGCCGGCCTTTCTATCTTTATTGTTTTTAATTCCTTGAATAATATATATTTTGAGTATTCAAGTAACGGATTTCCATCTTCAACTTTAGCCGGGCAAAATGCATTGCTTATTTTCGTCTTTATCTCTTCATAACTATCATGCATATATATTGCACTTTTTGGATCAGATTTCGACATCTTTGAAGCTATCAGTGTTTCTTCTTTTGTTGCTTTCTTTTGTATTCCTTGCAATCCCATGATTATATGATGATGAGCAGCAACAGGTTTTTTCCATCTTAGCTTGTCTGCTATTTCCCTAGCCAAAATATTTGCTCTTCTCTGATCCATGCCTAATTGACATATATCAATATTCATTTGGAATATATCAGTTACTTGCATCATAGGATAAAATAACTGACCCATGCTTAATTTCTCACCCTGCTTTCTGCCCATTATTGTAGTAGCCCTAAGATTCCTTTCTAAAGAAACTTCTCTTGAAATACGAAGAGTTTTATCCCAGTAGTCAATACCATCCATTAAATCTTTGGCCCATATTATCTCTATTTTGTTGGTGTCTATTCCGCAAGCTTTCCATATCTCCACAAAATACTCTCCAGCTGTTCTTATGTCATCTAAACTGCCGCCTAGTTTGTTATTGACAAAAGCAAAATAATCAGCAAGATAAAGCTTGAATTTTACACCTGTCTTAAGCATGTTTCTTAAATTAGTTGCCCTCAACAAGCCAAAATGTACTGGAGCAATACCAGAAGGCTCGAAACCATCATAAGCTATTGGATGGTCATTAGTCTCAAAAATTTTCCTTAATTCTTCCTCTGTTACAATTTCTTCAGCAAAATCTTTTATTAATTGGACTTTAGTTTCAGTGTCCATAAAATTGTTCCAATTAAAGAATTTAAATAACTTTCTAATCACTTGCAAATAACTTACTATTTTTAACATCAAAAACCTTTAATCTCGCGCCAGCATCCAGAAAGCCATGGGCATAGTTTAATGCGGCGAAAGCAGTTATATAATCTCCTTTTTCCTTGAAATATTTTGCATCCCTATAATAGCGAGTCGCCATGTCAAGGAAATCTTCAGCTGCTTTCTTTAGGTCTACATTCTTTGGAATTTTGATTTTTACTTTCTTTAATGCCTTTTCTGTAACCTTAAAATATTTGTTTAGTTTCTCTTCTGTTATGGGTTTCGTCGAATTCATTTTGGGCCCCTAAGGCTTTGATTTATTATATTTGTAAAAGTGTTGCTTTTGTCAATTAACGGTTCTATCCAGAATCTTACTGCATATAGAAACAAAAATACTAATAATAAAATTATAACATAGGTTATAATCTTTTTATTTAAGATCATTTCAAATATGACTTTTTTATATTATTTAAATTTTTTTGTTGATACGCCAATTACAATTATTGCTATACTAATAATTATAGCATTAAAAAATATGTTAAGTCCAGCGTCTACAAAAAATTGTTCTGGGAATAGTCTTATTAGCAGGTCATTTTCATTAAATAGGAAAGTCCCGGGCCTGAAAAACAATCTATGGAATACGCTAAAAACAAAATCAAAATTCAGGTATATCAACATCAATGGCGTTAACAACAGCAATAAAGAGAAAATTCCTCCATACAAGAAATAAATTCTTAAAAAATTCAGGAAGTTTTTTTTATTATAAATATATGTTACAATAATCATCGCTGCAACCACAACAGTAGTTATTATATAAAAAATAAGAAGTGTATATATTAAATTCTTTACATCCTTCATATGTATTTTTTCTCGTTCATTGAATTCCTTGCTTAAAGTTGATTTATTCTTTAAATAATCTAAAACATGAATGGTCTTTTCACAATTTGTTCCTAGTTTATTGCATTCTTTTGTGTAGAAGCTTTTGTTAAAAATTAAAGGAAAAACAGAGCTAAATAAAATTATTAAAAATAAAGCAATAAACAACAATCCAGAAATAAAAATTGATTTTTTCATAAATTTTTTTTGTTATATGCATTTAAATTATTTTTCTTTGATTAAATAAGTAGCTAAAAGCAGGACTCCAAAAAAGGACGACATGTCTGCTATGTTAAAATTAGGAAATATAGGCTGTAAAAATGGGACGTATATAAAATCAATGACATATCCATATTTTATCCTTGAAATTAAGTTCCCAAGTATTCCTGCAATTACTAAAGTCGCAGGAAGCAGGTATTTTTTGTTATTGGATTTATAAAAAAAGTAGTATGCAAAAATTATTAGTATGATCATAGGTAGGATTATGGTAAAAAAATTATTGTTTTTAAAAAAACCATAAATCAGGCCATAATTTTTTGTGTAGTTTATTTCTAGAATATTTGGTATTATTATTGTATTTTTATTCTTGAACAGTTCTTTTGTAATAAAATCTGTAAGCACTATTAAAAAAGTTAATAGAGAATAGGTTAATATAGTTTTCTTGGAGTCCATTTTTCTTGTTCTTGGCTCTGCTTTGCTATCTGCTCTATTGCTGCTACTTTTTGCTCAATATTTTGCAGTCTTGAATTTATGAGATCGAGTTTTGCTATTATCAATTGTATATTGTAATCTTGGCCTGGCTCGTTTAGAGGGAAAGAGGGCTGTAAATTTCTGAATTCAGAAGCTGGCCTTAATGAGGGTTCTAAACCCTGTAAATTGCTTGTTTCAAGTCCCGGCAATTCCTCTTGTTTTTTCTTCCTTCTGAAAAAGCTGAATATTCCTATTTTTAATCACCGAAACTTAAATTTATCCCTGTTCTTTTATAGTTTTCCTTTTTAGTTATCACCACAAAAGAATTAACACCAGAAATGTTTATAAACTAGTTTAGTAAGCATAGTTTCTATGAAATATTTATAAGGATTCACAATGGATAAACTGAGAATATTACACGCTAAACAGTTGCTTGCTTATGCTAAGAAGTTATCAAAAGAAGTACATCGCTTGGATGATGAAATCAGAGTTATTGTTCTTAAAAGAGCCACAGAAGATAATTGCGCAATATTGATACAAAGCCTGGAAGATATAACCGACAGAACCAGAATTAGCTCTAAAAGTCAAGTATCAAATCCAAGGAGTCCAAAAATTTTAGTGTTATACAAAGATAAAGAAGGATTAATAACAAACTTAGATGATCTTCTCTTTTATCTAAATGAAGAGGGATTAGCATATAGCGCTAAAAGAGCAAGTATCTTAGAAGAATTAAATTATCTGGCACAGGCTGAAAACTACTATGAAGCCTTGAAAGGTTATACTCCTAGGCACAATATATAAATCTACCTTTGCCTAGGATTATTTTGTGTATTTTGTTGTGGGCTTCTTGTTTCGAACCAGTTTATAATATCTTTAAAGAATGTTCTTTTTGTTCCTATGTTCTTTTCATTAATATGACCAGGTATTGTAATGGGTCTGTTGCCTATACTTCGTATAAGATTTCCTTGCTCATCATATACATAGTATCCTTCTTTCGCGCCAGCTCTTACTTCAAGCCCCGCCTTGCGGGCCATTCTTATTAATTCTCCACTAGATTTTATAGCTTTATTTGATCTAAGTGCTTCCTCAAAAATTTCTATAATTTCTATAGGATCACCCTGCCTTGCAAGTATTAATGGTAAAGAAGCCTCTGGAAGTATAGGAACGCCTTCTATTTGTGGCCTTAACACATCTTGGGGTGCAGGAACAAATATTAAAGGTCCCTCGAAATGGGGTGCACTTTGGTAGCCCGGAGTTTGAGACAATGCAGCTATAGCTTCTACCGACATTCCAGCGAATATCAATGCGCCCCCTATGAAAGGCCTTATATTTGGAGGAGTTTGTGGAAGTATATAATTTAGATATTCATAGACATTTGTGGCAGTTTGTTGCAGTGCTGCAGCTTGAGCCTGATTTCCAGTAGGATCTACAAATTTAATAGGATTATTCCTG
>JACPNH010000006.1 GCA_016185565.1 Candidatus Woesearchaeota archaeon
CAAAGGCGTTTTCCTTTGGTAATGATTTTCATCTTTGCTAGTACAAAAGAGTTTGAAAACTCCCCAGCCCAGTATCCAATAAATGAAGCTATAACAATTCTGGTACGATTCCTAATATTTTTTGGTAAGCTTCTTGATTAGGCCAAAAAGGTGCAGAAGGCAAATAACCAACAATCAAATATGTTAAAGACATTAAAAATAACGAAAAAAACCCTGTCCATATTATCTTACGTGATCTTTTGTAGCCATAGACTTCAGTAAGTATGTCACCAAAAATGTATGTTATAGGAAAAACAATAATCGCCCCAGTAAGTACAAAGGGTCCTATGCTTATCAACTTTGTAGCAACTGTATTCGAAATAATTAACATAGTAACAAATAGTGAAGAAATAAAACTAAGATACTTAAATTCTAGATTTGTGCCGTTCATTTTTCTAAAATAAATTTCTTTGTTATGTATGATTTCTCAGAAGGTAATCTGCCTAAAATCTTGACATTGTGTTTCTTTGCCCATGCAAGTGCTTTTTTATTTTTGTAGAATATCTTTCCCTTTAGCGTACTAATTACGCGTACTTTACCTTCTTCGCATACTAAGCTCAAAATATAACTGCCTATGCCTAATCTTTTGTAATCCTCTGATAGGGTTATATTATGTAAATATAGTTCTCCATTTTTTATTTCATAATCAAAGAATCCAATAGGCATCTCTCCATGTTCTATAATCTTTATTCTATTCTTATCAAAACGCTCTTTGAAGATTTTTCTTGACCTTTATCCAATTCATTACACCGCCTAATTGTGAGTTTAAGATTCCCTACATTTAAAGCCGCTTTTTGTTCCATAATAATAGTGGTAAAAACATAAAATTTAAATACTGGCCCCCCCTAAAGGGGCTACTGTGGAAGAAATTCTAAAAGAAACAGGACTTACCAATTCCGAAATTAAAGTGTACCTTGCTTTACTAAGAAAGGGCCCATTAACTAAAACTCCTCTTATTAAAGAATCTAAGATATCATCATCGAAAGTTTATGAGGTAATAAACAAATTAATATCAAAGGGTCTTGTTAGTGTTGTTATAAAAAATGATGTTAAACATTTTGATGCTGCTTCACCACTAAAAATTAAAGAATACCTAGAGATAAAGAAAAATAAGATAATTATTGCAGAAGACAAGGTTAATAAGATTTTACCAGAATTAATAAACATAAAAAATACAAAGGTTATATCACCTGAAATATCTGTATTTTACGGATGGGAGGGGCTGGGTTCTGTTTATCAAACAGAACTAGGGACCATAAAGAAAAATTCTAAAGTTTATGTAATAGGGGCTAGTACTGGTAAAAATTTAGAAATGACAAAAATATTCTTTACCAAATATGGAAGAATCGCATTTTCTAAAAATCTCGATACCTATGTAATATTTAATATAAACGCAAGAGAATATGCGAAATCTATTGAAAAAAATATAGGGAAGATGTATAAAAAAAGATTTCTTTTTAATTATACACCGACGGAGATTACTATTGCAAACGATACAACTATAATAAATATTTTGCGTGAAGAGCCTATTGTAATTAGGATAATAAACAGAGAAACAGCTCAATCTTTTATTACATACTTCAAGGCAATATGGAAAATTGCAAAAAAATAAGAAATTTCTATTTATCCAACCCCATCAGCATCTTCTCAACTAAATATTTATGTACAAAGAAATAAATTTATTTATTCTCTTTTATACCTGTCATATATTATTTTTCTTTCTATAGAACCTCTTACACTTTCGTCTCTTGAATTAATGTCAGGGTTGGATTGTTTTCTTACATTGCTGTCTTGAATGTCCTTCAGCATTCTTTGCTTGAAGTCTTTTACATCTTCTTGGGTTGCCTTCCCAAACCTTGGCTTGTATTCGGGGGCTGATTGAATTTTTTGCAGTGTTCGCTGGCCAAGTCTTCTTTCCCTTTCTCTTTGGTATTCAAAACGTGCTTTTTTTCTGAATCTAGACAATGATAACAATAACACTATAGCTCCAAGGACTAACAGCATAAATGCTAATGGCTTGTAATTATTTGAGGTACCAGAAGCGCCAATGGCCGCGCCCGTTGCTTGCTTCAAGAAATCAGTCACTTTTCCGGGCAAGTCCCTAGAATCAACTACATTTACATCTTCAAATTTAGCGCCTTTATTTGCCACATAAATATCATAAGTTCCCGGCTTTAAGTCTTTGTATAATGGGTAGGATAATTCTTCACTTGGCTTAATGCCTGTCCTCACATATAAAATGCTAGGTATATCTTTTAAGTCGGTAGCAGTAATCTCAAGTTTTTGATCATAATCGACATTGCCGATATTTTTTACCTTTAAAATCTGGCCTTGTAATAAAACTTGAATATCTTCAATAGTGTCTACAGTAAATGAACCTCTTACGTTTAATTTCTTTGATTTCAGCTCATAGCTCCAGGTTCCAGGAAGTGCGAACTGATTAAGCTTGAAGTTAAATTCATCGTTTGTTGGAATTTCCTTTTGCAATACTTCTTTATTTTTGGAGTCACTTATTTTTAGCAATACACTTTCTTGGATTGTGTCAGCGGCCTGATCATAGAGTCTTGGCTTAAATGTTATAATTTCTTTAGGAGTGAAGAACTCTTTGTCAAGTCCTGAATCAAGCTTGATTTCATTCGGTGTTACATAAACACGAATTATTTTTTCTCCTACATTGCCGAATTCATCAGTAATTGTAACTCTTAAATCATGATTGTATGATTTTATACTAGAGGATAATGGCAATTCAAATTCAAATTTGTTGTTTACGACATCTGTAGAGTATTCATTTTCATCTAGAATAAACTTTGCTTCGGCACTCCCTATTTTAGTTCCTACAGTTTTTTCTACAGCGCCCTGTATCTTTATTGTGTCTTCAGGATTGTACTGTTGCTTATCTAAAAGCACGTTTACCTTGAATCTATCGTAAACATTTAATGTTGCAGCGTTCCAGAAGAATTCTTCATTTCCAAACAAGTCATTGACAGCCAGATTAATATGATATGGCCCTTCTGGGATTGACTGTATTTTGGTTTTAAATTCGAATTTGCTGTCTTTTATTTGTATGCTTGAGGTCAGATAGTTTTTATCGTCTTTTTCTATGTATAAAGTGCCAATGCCATTTATTAAGTCACCATTCAATTTTGTGATGGTTCCAGTTAAAGTAATGTCATCTCCTAGTTGTGCGGACAAAGGAATTAGAGTAAAGCTACCTTTTAATCCCTTGGTAATCTTGAAGAGTTCTGAGTTTGCTTGCTCATCACCAAAGTTAACCCTAATTTGGCAGTCTCCGGACATTGAAAATGGAATCGTGACTTCAGATGAGATTGGGTAAGTTTTTCCAGCTTGGACATTTATGCGTTGTGTTTTAAACTGTAGCTCGTTGTTATCACATACAAGAAACATCGCTAATGCAACACTGCTTTGATCTTTGTCACTGCTTACATATCCATTCACCTTTAACAAGTCGCCTTTATTATAAATAGTTTTAGCAAGTGGATTAAGATTTATTTCTGCTAATGAAAACGGAATAATTAATAAGAAAACTAAGCTCAAAACTATAAACAACATCTCTTTTTTCATATACTGAGTAAAATGTTAACTTATTTATATATTTTGCTGAATTTTAGGCTCTATTTTTGGATAAAAGCCGGGAAAATTGGATAAATTTAAATAATTGTAACCTTGAGTTAGTTTCATGGAAAAGCAAATGACAGAATTGGAAAAACTAAGACATTCTGCTGCTCATATTTTGGCACAAGCAATCAAAAGGCTTTATCCAAATGTCAAGCTTGGAATCGGGCCTCCGATAGAAGATGGCTTTTATTATGATTTTGGGAATTTGAAGATAAACGAACAGGATTTTCCTAAAATAGAAGCTGAAATGAATAAGATAGTTAAAGACAACTATAAATTCAAAAAAATAGTAAAAACAAGGAAAGAAGCTGAAAAACTGCTTAAAAACGAGCCATATAAATTGGATTTGTTAAAGGATTTAAAGAAAGATATAAGCTTCTATGAGGACGGAGATTTTATTGATTTATGCGCAGGCCCGCACGTTAAGAGTACTTCTGAGGTTAAGGCATTTAAACTTTTGAAGATAGCTGGCGCTTACTGGCGAGGTGATGAAAAAAATGATATGCTGCTTCGTATTTATGGAATTGCATTTCCCAGCCAAAAAGAACTTGATGAGTACTTAAAGCTTAGAGAAGAAGCTGAAAAAAGAGATCATAGAAAAATAGGCAAGGAAATGGAGTTATTTTTCTTTTCTGATTTAAGCCCTGGGGCTGTTTTCTGGCAGCCGAAAGGTATGCTGATTGTGAAAGAGTTTGAAAAATACTGGCGTGAGATTCATGACAATAATGGCTACCAAGAAATAAGCACACAAATTGTTGTAAATTATAGGCTTTTTGAACAAAGCGGGCATTTGAAGCATTTTAGAGAGAATATGTTTAATATAAAAATCGACAATAAAGATTTTTATCTTAAGCCGATGAACTGTCCAGAAGCAACTTTAGTTTATAGTTCAAGATTAAGGAGCTATAGAGAATTACCAGTAAGATTAAGCGAAATAGGCCGGCTTCATAGAAATGAATTGAGCGGAGTCCTTGGAGGGTTGTTAAGGGTGAGGCAGATGACGATGGATGATGCCCATATCTTTTGCACAGAAGATCAGATTTTGGATGAAGTAACTAAGGTGCTTGAATTAATAAAAAACTTCTATAAAATATTTGGATTTAAGCCTAGTTTTTTCTTGGCTACAAGGCCTGAAAAGGCAATGGGCAATATAAAATTATGGAAAAAAGCAGAAAAGTCATTAAAGGATGCATTGAAGGCAAATAAACTAGACTATCAAATCAAGGAAAAAGAAGGGGCTTTTTACGGGCCTAAGATTGATGTGCATATTAAAGATGCCATAAATAGAGACTGGCAGATGGCTACTATACAATTAGACTTTCAAATGCCAGAAAACTTTGATATAACATATGAAGGGAAGGACAATAAAAAACACAGAGTTGTGATGATACATCGTGCAATATTTGGAACTTTTGAAAGATTTATAGGCATATTAATTGAACATTTTGCAGGCAAATTTCCTTTGTGGATTAGCCCGGTGCAAGTAATAGTTATGAACATTACAGAAAAAAATGAAAAATATGCATCTATGGTTGTAGAAAAACTAAAACAAAATGGAATCAGAGTTGAATATGATAATAGAAATGATACAATTTCAAAAAAAGTAAGAGATGCTCAATTGATGAAGGTGAACTATATGATAACTATTGGAGATAAAGAAGAACAACAAAATAGTATAGCAGTAAGAACAAGAAATGGGGAGGTTAAGTTTAATGTAAAGTTAGATGATTTTTTTAGAGATATTATAAAAGAAATCCAGAATAAAGAAATTACATAAAAAATTACATAAATTAAATTAAAAATATTTTAATGTGTAAAAATGAAATTCTCAAAAAGAGAAATTTTTGATTTGGTTAAGGCATGGGTGCTAATTTCAATAGCATTTACCATCCTTTTTAGCGACTTGAGCAGAAATTATTTTTTGTTGTTTATTGTTTCATTGGTAACGGCCGGCCTAGGATTTTTATTACATGAGCTGGCCCATAAATATATAGCACAAAAATATAAATATGAAGCAGAGTTTCATGCTTTTAATTTAATGTTGTTACTTGCAATCTTATTTTCTTTTTTTGGGTTTATTATTGCAGCGCCAGGAGCTGTTTTCATAAAGAGCATAAAAGGAAAAATCACAAAAAGAAAGCATGGGATAATTTCATTAGCAGGGCCCTTAACTAATATAATCTTGGCTATAATATTCTTGATATTTTCAATGCTTAATATTTCCCCCTTGATAAGCGAAATGGGTTTTAGAATAAATTCTTTTTTGGCTTTTTTTAATATGCTGCCCTTCTTTGTGTTAGATGGCAGTAAGGTATTCAGATGGAACAAATTTGTTTTTACCTTAACAATCTTAGTTTCATTAATATTAATAGTAATGCAATTTTTATGATTCTTACAATTTTTTAGTGTATAGAAATAGCCTAAAAATAGAAGCCATCAGGCGTGCGAAGGGGAAAAAGAGGTGTCATTTGAAAATTATAAGAAAACCCCTCTTGCATTTCGCCCAGACTTCTATTTGATCTATTTTGATTTTTTATTTTTTGATTATGTGTTTAATATATAATAATCAAATTTAACTATAATCAAATTAATATTTTTTAATGAAAATTTTAATTTTTTGTCAGTTGGTTAGTCGTTTTCATCATTGAAGTCTTCATATAACTCGCCATCATAACCAACATTCCAGCTCATTTTGAGCACCCCCACTTATATTAACAATAGTCAACTATTGATTATCAATATAGTTAAGCAATTATATAAAGATTATCATTGTTGATTATCTATATTTTAGTATAGAAATATTTAAATAAAAACTTATTATACATATTATTTCCATTATTTTTATCAACTAAAAATATGGTGTTGGGTGCTTAATAAATTGGTTAATAATCATTTAAAAAATAAAATCTTTAACTTTATAAAAAGCAATGAATCTGGGGTTAGTTGTTCTGAAATTGCCAAAAAATTAAAGGTTAACAGAGTAACTCTGGCAAAATACTTAAGTGTGCTAGAACTAGAAAGCCAAATTTTTTATAAAGGGTTTGGGATGGCAAAGGTTTGGTATATACAAAAAAATCCCATTCTTGAAAGTTTTAAAGGTAATAATGGACATTCAATAAAAAATGTGCTTGACTCTATAGACGATGGAATTTTGGTTGTGGACAATAATCTTGATATAATCTGGGCAAATAAGGCCCTGAAGGAAATGGCGAAGGACTATAGTGATTTAAAGAATGCACATTTTTTTGATATATTCAAAGAAGGAGAAACATTAAGAAATGATATTAAGACCAATAGGATAAAGAAAACCACATTAGAAAACAAAAATAATCAAAAAGTTAAAGCTTCTATTTCTCCGATCCTTAACATCAACAATGATTCTGTTGGATTTATTCATGTATTGAACTTGGACAATATAGACAAAGCATAGATTAAATAAATAAGAAATCAAGAAGCAATATAAAATTTATGCCTTATTTTTGGCTTCTTGGGCTTGAATTCTATTATAGGTCCAAGATCATCTTCATTGTCTTGGAATGTCATTAATTCGTTGTTGAAGTAGTCTTCTTGTGATTCATCAAATTCAGATTCAAATATTTTGGATTTCATTTCAACCAATATTGTGTAGTAGCATACATATTTAAATTTTTTTATTTCTAAAAATTTTGAATTTTTAATTCCTATTGATAGCAAAATTGAAATTTATGGAGCGCTTTAAAATGTACGAAATACCGCAAGAACTAAAATATAGAGAAAAAAATTATAAGAGAAGCAGACAGAAGAAAAGTTCGACCTTAAACATTAAACACAAATTATTTAAAGCTGTATTTGAACTTTAAAGTTTATGTATGATATAGTTATTATTGGGGCTGGTTGCAGTGGGTTTGCAGCAGCAATGTATGCAGGCAGGTTTCAGCAGCAATGTATGCAGGCAGGTTTAAATTAAAGACTCTTGTAATCGGGAGTTTAATAGGCGGCCTTATTACATGGACTGACAATGTTGAGAATTATCCTGGTTTTAAAAAGTTGACTGGGATTGAACTTGCTGAAAAAATTAAGGAGCATGCACTTGAATATGATATTGACTTAGTTGAAGGAAAAGTGACAAAATTAGAAAAAACAAAAAATGGTTTTAAGGTTCATGCTAATAACAATAAATTTGACACCAAAACCATTATTTTTACAACAGGCACCGAAGTAAGAAAACTTAATGTTCCAGGCGAGGAAGAATTCAACGGTAAAGGTGTCCATTTTTGTGCAATATGCGACGGTTATGCATACCAAGATAAAGTTATAGCTGTTATTGGTGGTTCTGATAGTGCGGCAAAGGAAGCATTAGTGATGGCTGGATATGGCGAGAAAGTGTATATAATTTACCGTGGTGACAAAATTAAGCCAGAGCCTGTAAACTATGAAAGAGTAACCAAAAATAAAAAAATCGAAATCATTACCAATACAAATGTTCTTGAGATTAAAGGCTCTGCTAAAGTAGAATTTGCAATATTGGACAAGCCGTATAAAAGTAATAAAGAACTAAAACTTGATGCAGTTTTTGTTGCAATAGGCCATCTTCCAATGTCTGATCTAGCCAAAAATCTTGGCGTGAGATTAAATGAAAAAAACGAAATAATCATAGATAGAGAGTCAAAAACAAATGTTCCTGGAATTTTTGCGGCAGGCGATGTTGTCGATGCGAAATTTAAACAAGCAATTACTGGCGTGGGAGAAGCTGTTAATGCTACTTACTCTGCATACCAACATATCATGAACCAAGAAATTATACCCCAATGATTTTTGGATTATAGTTATTCCTTATATTCAAGTTCTTGCGGTATTTCGTACATTTTGGTCGCCTCCAGAAAGTTTAGAATAAGTAGTTTAGATATTATAAGAGTGCATTTTTGCATTAAAGAGAACTAAAACAAATATGACAACATAAGCATGAAGGAGGGAGGTGATCTGAAATGCAAGAAAAAAATAAAAGAAGAGAACCGTGTTGTGCAATGGGAACTTGTCCATGTTGCCCTTGTTGTATTTGTATATGCACAAAAGAATTAAAGAAAAGTCTCTCTAAAGAAGCTCGCGAATTGCTTTTGATGGAGTTAGCTTAAAATTATTATAAAAGAAAAGCTTAAATATACAAACTTTTACTAAATTTGTAAAGCTTGGGTGATCTAATGAACAGGAAGTATTTATTTACACTTTTTATTATCGGAGTAGTCTTTGTATCAGCTTGTAATAAAAAGTAATAAAGATTATACAACACAATATGCTCAGATAAGCGATGGTTTTAAGGATATCGATCCCAATGCTAAGGATTTAGAAACCTTCCAAAAATATTCTATAAAATTTTTTGATCAGGCTAAAGATATAGAAATAGTAAAAATAGAAGAAAAACTAAATGACGGAAAAACAGCCTCAGTAGACTATACAATTAACATTCTGCTTAAAGACGGCACTAAAAAACCATTTTCAAGTACTTATACTTTAAAGTTAAGAGAAAAAGGCTGGAAACTAATACACCCGTATGGAGATAACATAGATAATAGTTAAAATGAGTAAATTAAACAATAAATTAATTCAGGGTACAAACGCTGTTTCTGGCAGCGTAAGTGTTCTTGGAAGTTATCAAATATGTCATAATATTTGTATGGTATTAATTTCATTATTATCTATTTTAGGATTTACTATAATAGGAATGCCGCTAGTATTTTTAACAAAAATAGCAACTCCATTTTGGATAGCTGCAGTTAGTTTATTAACACTAATGATCATTTTAAAATTAACAATTATGAAAGGTTTGTCTACAAATATGATGATTTTAAATTCAGGATTAATAATAGCTGGAATACCATTTAAAAGCTTACAGATTTACAAGAATTATTTTTTTATAATGGGTGGATTAATAGCTTTATTATCTATTGTAATAATTATTAACAACAAATTACATAAAGAAAGGAGGATAAAAAATGAAACAAAATGCTGAAAATGCGATTGTATATAGTTGTTTAGCCATATCTTTAATAGCAGTTATATCCGTAGCTTATTTTTATATAAGCTCTATGATGATGGAAGATAAAACCGAAGTTAATACACAAACACAAACTGCTAACACTCTTACAAGAATGAAATTTACAGAATTTGATAAATCTAAAGCAATTGAGTTTATGGATTCTAATCACGATGGAATGTGTGATTTTTGTGGTATGAGGATAGAAGATTGTATGGCTTCAGGAATGATGCAATGTACTATGGATTCTGAGCATAAAATAGGACTTTTAAAAAGCGCTCATCATCATATTGATATAAAAATTTATAGTGGTGGTAAACAAATTAATTTAGCAGATTCAAAATATTTTGTAAAAAGTTCTTTCGTACATGTGGAAAATGATGGTCCTGAAAAAACTGGTAGTGTATTACATGTACATGCAACTGGTATAGATTTAAGCTTCTTTTTAGAAAGTCTTGGTATAAAATCGACTAATTTAAAGGTTTATGTTAATGGACAGCTTAATAATCGAGAATTAAATTATGTGTCTAAAAATGCTGATAGAATATTAATAACAGACTCAACAAATAAAGAAGATGTTAATAATCAATTGAGAAGTGTAACAAGTTTTTCGTTATAATACTAAAATGGACAAAAAAAGTGTTTTTTATACATTGTTAGTAATTTTTATAGTAGTGTTAATAGGGTATTTAGGCTATAAGTATGGGTTTTTAGGTTTTATTTATGATATAGCAATGCCAGGAAGTTTTTCAAAATTTAATATTATTTTATTATCAATCATATTTGGTATTGCGGCATTTTTCTCACCATGTGCATTCACAGTAATGCCAGCCTTTGTAAGTAACTATATAAGTAAATCATCTTCGAACAAAGGAATAAAAGCTATTAAACTTGGTTTGTTGGCCGCTCTTGGTGTTATAATTGTAGATATAATAATAGGTTTAATAGTGGCTATTTTTGGTGCTGCAGCTCCATTTAGTAAAGATCCAAGAACAGACATTCCCATCATACTTTTTATTAGAGCACTCATAGGATTAATTATCGCAGTTATGGGAGTGATGATTTTATTAAGAAAATCTATAAATTTGCCAATAATACAAAAGATATTTTCTAAATTAGGCCAAATTAGAAATCCAACTAAAAACATGTTTTGGTATGGTTTATTTTATAATGGAGCCGCAATTGGATGCACCGGCCCAATTTTACTAGGATTAATGTTATATGCGTTTTCCTTAGGAAGCTTTAGTGTAGCATTTTTGTCTTTTTTTGTATTTGCATTGACAATGGGCTTGCTTATGCTCATATTAACATTATTAACTGCTTACTTCCAAGAAACTATAATGAGAAAATTTGTTGTAACATCAATGTTTACTAAATATGTGGCAGGAGTAATAATGATTGTTGTTGGTTTAAGCATATTTTTATTGACTTTAGAAGGAAATAATATTTTTGTTAGATTATTTTTTCCTTACTTAAAATAGGGGTTTAAATGGTTAAAGAAAGTATATATAAAGGAAAAAGGTATTTTCAATGTAATATATGCAAACTCTATTATAAAGAAAAGTCATGGGCATTAAAATGTGAGGATTGGTGTTCAAAAAATCCCAGTTGCAATATTAATGTAATAAAACATTCAATTAATATATGATATGAAAAACATAATAAATGCGTTTAAAGAAATTTTTAGTAACAAGAGATATGTTTTAATAAGTTTGATTAGCGCTATAGCAGTAGCAATTGTATATCAATTGTTGGCAGATATACAAATAATAACCACCAATAATGGAGTTACGTTTGCTGTGATTACTATTACACTAAATTATATTTTGGCATTATTGATAGGAGTGAGTATTTCTTTTGTATGGTATCAGATTGATTTAAGAAGGAGGTTTGATTTAAAAAATGGTGGAGGTTCTACAATTTCTTTGTTTACCGGTTTAGTTACTTCTGGATGTCCTGTTTGTGGAACAGTAATAACAAGTTTTTTAGGGATAGGAAGTGCTCTTGCTGCATTGCCATTAAGAGGACTAGAATTAAAGTTTTTAAGCTTTGGTTTATTAAGTGTTATGTTAGTCATATCTTCCAGGCAAATAACAAAAGGGATTTGTGAGAAATGCAAGTAAAATAATATAAACATACTTTTACACATTTTGTAAAAAATGTACAAAAGTCTATTAAAAGCACGTTCAATAATTATTGGCATTATGACAGCATTAGCTATTTTTGTTTTTTTAGGGATGATCAGCGTTTTGGTACCAAATCCATTTTTTAAAAGGATGACACAAATATACTTTTATGACTACATATTTCTTGTCTTAACATCTCTATTACTTGGTGCTTACATAGGGCTATGGTATTACAAGAAAAACAGTAGCTCTATGTGCAATTATGCTGCCGCTGGAGAGGCAACTGGAGGATTCTTTTCCTTCGGGTGTGCAATATGCAACAAGCTATTAATATGGGTTCTTGGTCTGAGCGGGGTCGTATCTTATTTTATGCCCATACAGCCGATACTTGGTGTTATTAGCATTCTATTGTTGGCTTACGTAGTCTATCTACAATCAAAATCTTTGTATTTAACAAGTTAAAATTAATTCTTGCGTTATTCTCTAGATATTGCAATTAACCACACACAGATTCAATTAGTATTTTGCTATAACAATTCAAATGTAAATCTTGTCTTGCCTAAGCCTTTGTTTTCTACCCCTATAATATTAATATGGCCTATTTCACCTAAGTTGTCAACATGAGTTCCGCCACAAGGACACTTGTCAAGGTTTTCTATTTCAACTACTCGAATTTCTTGTACCGTTTCTGGGACTCTAGAGAAAAGATTCCTTCTTTTTTCGGATATTGTGGCTATTACTTCTTGCCTTGTGCTGAAGTATTTTTTTACATTTAAGGATTTGTCAATGGTTTTGTTGAATTCATCTCTTATAAAATCAAGATTTTCCTGGCTTGGCTTAAATGGGAAAAAATCTATCCTTGAAAAATCAAAGCCGATTTGATTGCCTACAGTTTCTGCGTCATAGCTGTCAAGCACTATGGCACTTATTACATGCTGGGCCGTGTGCATTCTCATTAATTTATAGCGATAACTCCAATCAATGATGCCATGAACTTTATTGCCATTTATTGGATATTTAATAAAATGCATTACTCCTAAATCTGATTTTTTAACATATGTTACTTCTATGCTATTTAATGTTCCTTTGTCACAGGGCTGGCCTCCGCCTTGAGGATAAAAGATAGTCCTGTCTAAAATTACATGGCTATCATTTTTTTCTATTACAGAAGCATCAAATTCTTTAAGGTAGCAGTCCTTTAAGTAAAGCAATTCTGTCATGTGAAAAAGGCTTTAACTAAGGTTTAAAAGATTTACGAAATTTATGAAAATAGTTTCATATTAGCTAGAATAAACACTATTGCAATTACTATCATAAACAATAGTTCATGATTGCACATATACTGTTTTTTAGTGCATCCTTTAAGGGGGCATATTCTATGCATTTTTCTTTGTGAATAAACTAGCAAATTTTGCAGCTATGAATGCAATTGTTTTTTGCCTGAATGTTTTTTTCTTTACAATACTAAACCCATATTTTTCTTCTAGCACATTTGCTAAAACTTGTGCTTTAAATGAATGGGCTACTATTTGTATTCTCTCGCTTTTGATATATCCTTTCAAATCTTGCTCATTAAAATCTTCATCTTCTATGATTTCAAAGAACGTTCCTGAAGTAGTTGTTACTTCAAAATCTACCTTGCGTATCGATTCTGGCAAGTTTAATAAGCCAGTTTTATCTAGCTTTATAAAAATGACTTCATCGGTATCAGAAATGATAAACTTTATGCTAAATGGCAAGGCCGCCTTAAATCTTGATACATCCAACTTTTTGCCCTTTACATTTTCATATTGTTGATTTAGGTAATCGGTAACTGTAATGGCATCAGCGATATTAGTGGTGTCTATATTGGTATTGTCTAATCTTTCAGTATTCGAAGGAGCGAAAGATATCGGCATTAAAGTAATAAAGAAAACCAATAACAAGCTAATTATTCTCATCATTTCACCTGTTATTTTTAAATAGTTTGTTTCTTTTTAAAGTTTTCTAAAAACAGCGCTGGTTAACCCCCTTTGCATATCGCTGGCAAAAGAAAAGTTCGTATAATTTTATAGACTGACATGCTTTGGGATTTCAGCAGAGCTCTAAAAACACTACAAAAAACTAGTTGATTATTTACACACAAATTAAAATATATTTTGAATTACAATAAACTATTTATATATAGAAACGCCTCTTCATAGTAATTATAGGGAGGAATTAATAATGAGTAGTAATAGTTACAATGTAAGGGTCTTTTTGATAATATCATTAATTTTTTTATTGCTTGTTTCTAGCACAAAAGCAGAAAATATTGTTGTGGTAGCAGGCACTAATCCTGGCGCTATATGCCCAGGAAGCACTTATTTAATTACAGACACTGTTACAAGTAAAGGCTTCAATGAAATGCAATTTACTGTTTCCAATACAGGTAGTTCAAGTGGCTTTACTGCTACTGTACCACCAGGCTTTGTATTAAAGCCTGGTCAATCAAAAACAATTTACACTTACATCAGTCCGAGGACTACAACTGAAGTCGGGCGTTATACTCTAGACTTAAGCGTAGAGGCTGGAAATGAAAAAGAAATCGTCAGTCATATAATTGATGTAAGAGATTGCAGAAGTTTTGAATTAAAGTCAATAAGCAATTTGAAATCTGTTTGTCCCACTAATGTTGAAAAATTTGATTTCGAATTAAGCAATTCTGGAGAGGTAACAGAAACTTTTGATTTAAGAGTTGAAGGGCAATCTGCTCCTTGGGCTACCTTAAGCGAGAGTTCGGTAACCTTAACAAGACAACAAAGCAAGATAATTTTTGTTTATTTAACTGCACCGGGAGATTCTTTAGGAAATTATGATTTTAATTTAATTGCAACAGCAAAAAGCAATAATAAGGTAAAAAGCGCTTCAGCTACATTAAAGATAGAGCCTTGTTATGATTACACTTTAACTACAACTAAAGATTTTGTGAGTTTATGCGAGAATAGCCAAGAAATAATTCCTGTGGGCATAACAAATAAAGGCACTGTAGAAAACACTTACAATTTAGAATTAGACGGTGCTGAATGGGCTGATCTAGAAAATAATAAAGTTACGGTTCTAGAAGGATCAACAGAAGATGTTAACATTATAGTAAGCCCTGGCTATGGTGTAGAAGGAGACTTTGATTTAGCTTTTAAAGCTACAACAGAAAAAGGAAAAATAGAATCTAGCAATCAATTTAGTGTGAAAGTAAAGAAATGTCATGGCGTAGATGTCCAAATTGAAAAAGCACAAGATAAAATATGCACGTCTTTAAGCAACACATATAATGTTTTAATAAAAAATACGGGAGACTTTACTAAAGAGTATAAGTTTGAATTAATAGGCCCTGTCTGGAGTTCCTTGGAAAGGGACAGGCTAGAGTTAAGCCCTGGCGAGGAAAGAAAATTAAGCCTTACTATCAATCCAGGATTCGATACTATAGCAGGAGATTATGACATTATTGTAAGAGCTACTGCCTTAGATTCAAGTAAAGTTTCAAGCGAAGGAAAACTTACTATTACTACAATTTCAAGAGAGGATTGCTATAGGCCAAGTATTGGCATTAACAATAAAGAAATTGAAGTATATTATGATAGTGCAGCAACTATTCCTGTAGTAATTGAAAACAAAGGAAATCAACAGGCAACTTATGATATTGCTGTGAGTGGGACAGCAGCTAATTTCATGCACCTAAATCCCGCTGTTGTTACAGTAGATCCAAACAATGCTGAGATTGTTTATTTGTATCTTGCGCCAAATAAAGAAACTATTAATGGAATTTATTCAGCAACAGTTTCTGTAAGGTTAAAAGACAGCACAATACTTGCCTCTGATACTATACAAGTTAAAGTAACACAAAGTAAGGTTCCTGTTGAACTAATACAAGAAGCTCCTCCAGTAAAGAAGAGTTTATGGCAAAGGATAAAGGAATTGTTTGCAGTTAAAAAAGAGCCCGAAGTTGAAGTGCCTGAGGTAATTGAAGTTCCTGTCATTGGAGAGGAAAATGTTACTGAGACTGAAGTTATTGAAACTAATGAAACATTGCCACCAGAAATACCCATAACAGGAGAAGCTACAACTGAGGCTGGTGTTGAATCTAGGAATATAGACTTTGGTGTTGCAAATAAATACCTTATTAATCAACTAAAGAATCAGGAAGTTGTATTTAGTATAGAGGATGAACAGCATTCTGTTAAGGTCACAGATGTTTCAAATAACAGTGTAACAATAATTGTAAAATCAGAGCCACAATTTTCAAATTTAAAAATTGGCGAGAGTAAAGAATTTGACACAAATAATGACGGGAAAAACGATTTAAGAGTCACATTGCTTGGAATAGAAAATGGCAAGCCAAGACTAGTTTATGAAAGTCTAACTACTCAGCCAGCTACAACTGAAACTGCTGAACAAACTCCAGAAACAACCACAGAAGCAGTTACAGAAGTTCCAAGCACTACAGCAGCAGAAGAAACAGCAGAAACTGGAATACAGGAAAAAACAAATTTCTTTAGGTTATATGCAAAATACATTATAGGTGGATTAATAATCTTAGTATTACTAATTTTAGTTATAAGGTATAGGAAGGGCATAGCAGAATTCTTTGAAGAAGAAGTAGAAGAGCCTATAAAAAAAGAGCCGGTAAAAGAAGCTAAAAAAGAAGAGCCCAAAAAAGAAGCTCCAAAGGAAGAAAAGAAATCTCCTCCAAAAAAGAAAAAAGAAGTTTCAGAAGAAGAATATTACTAATATTCCAGGTAATTAAGTGAATAAAATTTAAATAATACTTTTATCTTTTAAGGGTGATGTTTTTTGCATTAAATGTTGCTGTATACCAAGAAACTTTAAGGATTTACGGAATTCAAGTATGGAATAGATTTCTTGAGCTATTATATGCGCCTTTGCAGCATAAAGAGATGCTTTGGATTTTAGCACCTTTAATTTTTACCTTATTAATGATAGAGTTCTATTTTGGAATCTATGTCGAAGAGGAGTTGGGATGGAATTCTGCTTTTGCTAATACCTTAGTTTTATTGTTTGTAAGCCTTGATTTGGGAAGGAACCTTTTTGAAAAGGGCCTGTTGTTTAATGACAGTATAAAGACCGTTATTGTACTAGCAGTGTTTATAGAAGCAATTCTATTGGCGTTTTTCGATTTTTTTCATATAATTCCAGAAAGATTTGCATTCAAAATTAGCAGCTCATTGCCAATAAACTTTATCGCTATAAGCGCTATTTTATTAATTTACAGTAGTATTAGAGTTGACTACATAACAATTAGTGCATTGGTTTTGTTAGCAATAATATTATCTTTTGTAATAGGATTTTTACATTTCATAGAGCCAAAAGTCGGAAATTCTAAACTGTTAGAGCATCAAACTTAGTTATTTAACGAATTCTACATTTTCCATATCTTTGAATTCTTTATCACCTGTCAAAAACACCAACCTGTTTTTCAGTGAATAGACATAGCCTATGCAATCGGCATATGAGAGGTTTTTATTTTTTAATTTTAAGTGTATAGCCTCGAAAATTATTTCATCATCTATTTCTTTGATGCATTCTTTAAACCTATAAAAAATAGCCTTTGCTTTTGTTTCATTAAAATCTCTTAGCACTGCATAATATAACTCTATTAGGTTAAACAAAGTGATTGTTATTATCTCCTCAGAGTATTTTATATAGCTCGGATTGATTTTTATTAGCTCAACCAGGGCATAGCTATCAAAAAAATATTTTCCCATCGCTACCAGCCCTTTCTCACTTCGTCCTTTATTTTCTGTGTACTTCTTTTCCAGCCCTTGAGCAGTCCGAAAAACTCCTTGGCTTTATGACTTTTCTTGACCTCTATTGTTATTGTTTCATTCGGCTTTATTCCTATATCTTCTACTAATGACTTCGGCAAAATAACTCCTATAGAGCTTCCCCATTTTTTGGCTTTGGTTTGTATTTCTACCATATAACTAAATATAACTAAGTTATATTTAAATATTCCTATTTGCCCTTATAGAACTCAAGTTTCTTTATCTTATCCCCCTCTAGCTCAAGCCACGTATTCACATTACTTCCAAAACCTGCATTTATTGCAACTGTTTTTCCTATCTTGCATTTTCCAAAATGCTCATGCATATGGCCACCAATACAAATTAAAGGATCGTATCTATCAATTAGTTCTCTGGCAATTAAAGAACCGTAATGATAGCCGTATCTTGGGGATTCTTTGTTAGTTATCTCGTCTATTGGGGTATTAAAAGGAACGTTATGACTTAGAAATATCACTGGCTTCGTAGCTTTTTCGAATAATAAAGAAACTTTTTTGTGTAATTTTTCATATTCTACCTTTACTTTTTTTAATTTAACAGGCTTAAGTCTCTGCAAATCTTCTTTATATTGTGGATATTCTGGGCCTGTGGTGATACCATGGCCAATAATTTGATAATCTCCAATGTCCACAATTCTGTGATAAACATTTACTATATTTTCTAGACCATTTAACATCCCTTTAAAATGATCTTTTTTTAGCAAGGGCCATTTTGAACCTTTGTCAGGAACCCAATCCCAATTTCCAGGCACAGTGTAAACAGGAACTCCTATAGAATTCAATTGCTCTAAAATAGATCTGCCATCAGAAATGGATTTTTGAACCATCTCTCTGGCTTTTTTCTTACCAACTATATCGTACCACTGAATTTTTGATTTTGGATCTTGTAATTGTTGCTTTAAGGATTCAAACATATAGGTTCTAGGAGCATCGGAACCAAAATCGCCAGGAGCTATAACTGCATTAAAATCCCTATAGTAAACATTTGGTTTGTTTCCATGTAAATCGCCAACTATTAGGAATTTCATAAATCTGTGTTTTTATTTAATTTATAAAGGTAATCTTTTTAAGAAAATTTAGATCTTTAAACTGATAATCTTGCTTATACCATCCTGCATTGAAACTCCATAAATTTGATTTGCCTCGTTTATTATTGTGTCATTATGGCTTATCACAATATATTGGGCCTTATTTGAATACTTAGCGATCAATTTTGATAAAAGTTCTGAATTCGTTTTGTCCAAGGCAGCATCAACCTCATCTAATAAATAAAATGATGCTGGCTCATATTCTTGTATAGAAAAAATAAATGATAAAGCTGTTAAAGTCTTTTCTCCTCCTGAAAGGCTTTTTATGTCTAGGAATTTGTTTCCAACTATCCTTACTTTGATGTCTATACCCGCTTTTAAGGGATCTTCTTTGTCTTCTAATTCAAGGTAAGCTTCACCTTTTGTAGACAAGGAAGCAAAAATCTCTTGGAATTTCTTGTTTATTTCATTAAATGTCTTTAGGAAAATATCTTTCTTTTTAGATTCAATTTCATTTATAAGGTTAAGCACGTCATCTTTTTCAAGTTTAAGTTTGCTTGATTTTTCAGTTAGTTCTTGATGTTCTTTTTCAAGCTGGTCATAAATTTCAAGGGCCCTTAAGTTAACAGTTCCAAGATTTGAGATTAATTTTTCAAATTCTTTTATTTCAGATTTTAATTCGTCTATTGAAATTCCTCGTCGTATCTTGCCGTCTTTGTATTGCTCGAATTCTTTGTTTAGGGCTTCTAGTTCAGCAACCAAAGAGGCTCTTTTAATGTTTAATTCGTTAATCTTGAGCTCTTGTGATTTTGATTTTTCTTGTTCTTCTATAATAAATGTTTCAAGCTTTTGGATTTCTTCGCTTAATTTGTTTCTTTTAATGCTTAAGTCCTTGAACTTACCATAGCTCTCTTTTTCCAGTTTATTTTTTTCCTTTAATTCTGATTCCTTATTTTTTGTTATTGTAGACAGATCATTTAATTCAGTCTTGAATTGCTCATATTCTTTTTCTTGGTTCTTTATTATTTTGTTAGTTTTTTCTATTTCTGGTAGGTATATTCTTTCAATTTGATTGTTTAAATTAGTAATTTCATTTTTTATTTCTAGTAGTTTTTCTCTTGTTAAGGTTCTTTTTTCTTCTAAAATTACAAGTGATTTATTTATTTCAGGATCATGAGTAATTTTTGAGGTTAATGACTCTTTATCGCGCTTTAGTTTGTCAGTTTCTTTAAAGAAACTTTCAACTTTTGCAATAGTTTCTTTTATCCTTAAATCAAATTCTTTTTTTTGCTGCAGTAGTGAAGATTGCTGTTTTTTAAGTTCTGATGGATCTTCTGAAATGCCAAGAGTTTTTTCAGTTTTTATTATTTCAGCCTCTAAATTTGCCTTGTTTTGGCGCAGATTTATTATCTTTTCCTCATTTTCTAGCTTTTTTGTTTCTAAAGTTGAAACAATGCTTGTTAATCTTGAAGCTTCATTTTCAAGTTCTAGTATTTTTTTGTTTACTTCATCCTGAGAAAAGCCCACTCCATGACTAGATCTTTGTCTAAAGCCACCAATCATTGCTCCACTAGTCTCAAGCAAATCTCCTTCTAACGAAACCATTCTTACTCTTCCAATGCCAATTTTTCTAGCAGTTTCTATACCCTCTATAACTAAAGTACCTCCAAAAACATAACTAAAAACATCCTTGAATTTAGGATCAAATTTAATTAAGCTTATGGCATGCCCATAATTCCCTTCTTTTGGAAGTCTGCTTAAATCTTCAGTAACACGAGGCTTAATCTTATTCAATGGTAGAAATGTTGCTATACCTGATTTTGATTCTTTAAGTATTTTAATGCATTTTGCAGCAATTTCATCATTTTCAACAACAATGGAATTTATTCTTGGACCTGCTGCTACCTCTAATGCCAATGAAAATTTACTCGAGACTGTGCCCAATTCAGCAACAGTTCCATAGACACCTTTTTGCTTTAAAGCGAGAATCTTTTTTACTGCAAAATCTTGGGACAGATGTTCTTTAATACCAATATGCCGAGCTCTTAATCTTGCTAGTTCCTCGTTATTTTCAATTAAGGAATGACGAGCCTTGCTTAATTGCGCTGAAAAAGCAGAATCCTCATTTAGTGATTTGCTTAATTCAACTGTAATGCGCTTAAAATCTTGCCTGAACTTTTCTAGATTAGAGGATTTTTCTTTGTTTTCTGATTCAAGATTCTTTATCTTGTTGAATTGCTGATCTATGTTTTGAAGCTGAAATTCAGTCTTGTCTTTGTTCCTTATTAATTCCTGTTTTTCATCTTGTAATTTAAGCAACAATTGAGAATAAGATTCAATTTTTTCTTCAATAGAATTAATTTTATTTTTGTAATCATCAAGATTTTGTATGTTGTGCTTTTCTTTAAAAGAACTTATTTCTTTTAGGATAGAGCTTTCTTCGTTATTAAGATTTTTAATTTGGTCTTCAAATTCCTTTTTCTTGAGTTTTATTTTCTTTATTTCCTCCTCATTTTCTTGAATGTTGAGTTTAAGCTGGGACTTTCTTTCATCAATTTTTTTTATTTCTGATTGTAATGTCTCAATTCTGGAACTGGTTCTTATTATAGAAGTTTTTAAGTCGTCAATATCTTTTCTTAAGATTATTTGTTCTTTTTCGCCTTTCTCTTCTATTTCTATGTTGATATTTCTTATTTCATTCCTGTTCCTTTGTATTTTTTCACGATATTCGTTTATTTTATTGCTGAAATTTGTTACTTTAGTTTGTAAATCGCTTAATGATTTTTCTAAATCTGTTATCTTCTCTTGCTTTTCTTTTGTTATGGTGGTTAGATATGTTGCCTTGTTGTCCTTTATTTTATATTCTAATTCCTTGTACTTCTTTGCTTGGTCGCGATCTTTTTTTAGCTCTCTTAAATTTGCCTCCCTCTCAGTCAAAATGATGTCTGCTTCTGTTAATTTTTGCTGAACTTTTTCTAGTTCCTGCATTGCCTTTTGCTTTTTATCTTCATAAACTGAGATGCCCGCTATCTCTTCTATAACTTCACGCCTGTCTTCTGTTTTCATTTCCATGAATTTTGTTATATCACCTTGTTGCACTATATTATGGCCATCAGGATCTATTTTAGCAACTCCAAGTAATTCTAGAACTTGTTGCCTCGTTCTTACCTCATCATTTATTTTGTAAATAGAATTTCCATTTTGATTTACTATTCTAGAAATTTTTACTTCGCCACTTTTTATAGGGAATTTTTTATCCGAGTTGTCAAAAAATATTGAAACATCTGCTTTATTTGCAGGCTTATTTTTCTTTCCACCATTATAAATTAGATGGGAAGCCTTTTCTACTCTCATTGATTTGCTTGAAAGTCTGCCCAAAACAAAACAAATACTATCACTAACATTCGTTTTTCCCGCGCCGTTCGGTCCTATAAATGTAGAGAAATCTTTTTCTAGTGGAATCTCTATAGGTTTTGCAAATGATTTAAAGCCGTGAATATGAATTTTCTTTATTGTTGTCATCTATCGACCCTCTTTTGAGAACACAAATTAAAGAGATGATTAGTTTTTAAATATTACGGTAAATTTTTTATATATTCTACAGCTTAGAAATCTTTTTATACTATTACAGTGAGATTTTTACCCTTACAATGGGGAGGTAGTAATATGAGAAATGGTAATTATGAATTTACTTCTGAATCAATCACCGAAGGACATCCGGACAAGGTATGTGATCAGATAAGCGATACCATTCTTGATGAAATTATAAAGCAGGATCCAGAAGCAAGGGTGGCTTGTGAGGCAATGGCTGGAAATGGCTTTATACTTGTTACCGGAGAGATCACAACAAAATGCTATGTAAACATTATGGACCTTGTCAGGAATGTGATAAAGGATATTGGATACGACAAGCCAGAGTATGGTTTTGATTACAATACTGTTGGAGTTTTTACTAGCATAAACAAGCAAAGCCCAGATATTGCAATCGGTGTAGATGCAGGCAATAAAAAAGAACTTGGTGCTGGAGACCAAGGAATGATGTCTGGGTATGCATGCAATGAAACACCAGAGTTAATGCCGTTGCCCATTTCACTTGCACATAAACTTTCAATGAGGCTATCAGATGTGAGAAAGAAAAAAATTCTAAGTTATTTGAGGCCCGATGGAAAAACGCAAGTCACAGTAGAATACAATAACAGCAAGCCCAAAAGAGTAAAGGCAGTTGTTATAGCTGCACAACACGATCCCGATGTTAAAATAGAAAAATTAAGAAGTGACGTAATAGAACATGTGATTAAACCGGTATGCAAAGATTGGATTGATGAGAATACAGAGTTCTATATTAATCACACCGGAAGATTTGTGATAGGCGGCCCAGTGGCTGACTCAGGATGCACTGGCAGGAAGATTATTGCAGATTCATATGGCGGCGTAGGCAACAATGGAGGAGGAGCTTTCGGCGGCA
>JACPNH010000014.1 GCA_016185565.1 Candidatus Woesearchaeota archaeon
ATAGCGGAATTAAAATGGTAACGGTTTTTGATGTAGAGCCATACAGATTAATAAAAAAAACTGCTGAGGAATTAAAGGGGATAGATGAAATAAAACCACCTATCTGGATTATATATACAAAAAGTGGAAGGCATAAAGAAAGACCACCATTTGGAAATGATTTTTGGTATATAAGAACAGCATCTATATTAAGGAAGGTGTATGTTATGGGGCCAATCGGTGTTTCAAAATTAAGGACAAAATTCGGCGGTCTTAAAGGTAGAGGTTATAAACCAGAACATACCTATAAGGGGTCTGGTTCTATTGTAAGAAAATCACTTCAACAATTAGAAAAGGCTGGCTTAATACAACAAACAATTAGAAAAGGCCATAAAGGACGGATTATTACATCTAAGGGCAGGAAGTTCTTGGACAATATTGCTAAAAATGCACGATAATAATATTGAATTATTAAAAAAGAAAAAATTAAAGGAAATTCAGAAGCAACAATATATTAATGATCTAGAAAATTTGGCAAAGCAATATTTAACCAAAGAAGCGGTAGAAAGATATTCAAATTTAAAAGTAGCTCATCCGGAGCTTGCAGTAAATGTTGTTTCCTTGATTGCCAATACTGTTCAAACTAATCAACTAAAAGAAAAGATAAATGACGAACAATTTAAAAAAATATTAATGCAAATACAACCTGATAAAGAAAAATTTCGAGTAATAAAATGACAAGAAATAAACCATTTCCAAAGAAAAGAAGGCTTGCAAAGGCTGGCAGGCAAACAAAATGGGCTCCATTTTGGTTAATTCCGAAAATATTTGGGGCTGGCAGAAGAGTACATCCTGCAAGAATAACTACTATTAAAAGAAATTGGCGCAGAACTAAAACTAAGGCTTAAAAATGGCAGAGGAAAGAAATTATATCATACCATTAAGGAAGGAATTTATTAAGGCTCCTAATTATAAAAGATCAAAAAAGTCTATTGATGCTATTAAAGAATTTTTAATAAGTCATATGAAAGGAAATAAGGTGAAGATAGGACCTCATTTAAACCAGGCAATATGGGCCAGAGGAAATAAAAATCCCCCACCAAAAATCAAGATTAAAGCTTCGAAAGATGATAAAAATGTTATAAGAGCAGAGCTTCCAGAATATAAGTTTGAGCCTATAGCTGAAAAAAAGGATAAAAAAGGGAAGAAAGAAGAGGCGCAAATTGAGCAAGAAGCAAAACAAGAGAGTGTTGATTTAAGCTTAGACAAAAATATAAAAAAAGCTGCCAAAGAACAAGTAAGAAAGTCTATTAGTTCGGAAGCAGAAGAAACAACAAACAAATAAATTTTTCTTAATAGTCCTTATAGGCCTTACAGGCCTATAAAATCATCAGGGTCTTTTGATTTATTTTTTGACGGTGGCAGTTTTCTATTTAAATGTGCTTGAACTTTAATTTTGGTATCTTGTATTCTATTTTTTAATTGTTGGGGAACAAAGGTATTTTCAAATTCTTCAAATTCTTTTAAAGCCTCTATAAATTCTTTACAATGGTTTGAGTAATCCCAATAGTGTGTAAAGTAATTATCGCCATGTTTCATTTTTCTTTCTAATTCGTTTAAACGATTAATTATCTTTTCTAACTTTATTTGATAAATGCTTATAGAGTTGGACTCTTTTTTAGTAGTTTGGATGTTGGAAGAAGATTTTTTTAGATTAGATAGGTTTTCTAATTTGGGTTTAGATTGTGCTTCTTGTGACTTTAAACGTTCAAGCACCTCTCTTGTACGTTTTTTTAATTCTGCCATATTTAATAATTGCTAGAAGTATCCATAAAATCTTCTTTGATAATCCTATCTGAAAAGTTTTGCTCTAAAAACTCAATCATTATTTGATTATTGGCCGTTTTATAAAGTTTGTATGCAGAATTTAACAAGCCCTCTTTGAATAAAACATCTGCCAATTTTGAAAGTCTATCACTTTCTTGAGCTAGTTCGTAAGCTCTAGCGGCATAGGCATAATGCCTTTTTTCAGTACAAACATCGCCTATTTCAATCAATTTTTGCTTATTTCCAAGCTCACCATAAGTTTCTATAGCGAAATCAAACCTTTCTCGATTGTACCATTCTTCAGCCACTTTTTGTAATCTTTCCTTGTCGCCAGCAGCTATGTAAGCTCTAGAGGCATCAGGTAAATTACCCAATTTTACACATTTTTCCCCAGTTTCAATTA
Source organism: Candidatus Woesearchaeota archaeon (assembly GCA_016185565.1). GTDB lineage: Archaea > Nanobdellota > Nanobdellia > SCGC-AAA011-G17 > JAGVZF01 > JACPNH01. The sequence continues at coordinate 2,210 of JACPNH010000014.1, forward strand.
ATTTTCTTTTGTCACTTATCAAACCATAGACTTCAATAGCATTTGTGAAGTATCCTTCATCACGGTATTGGTCACCAATTTTAATTAATTTTTCTTTATTTCCAGTAATGCTGAATACCTTTATCGCATTAATGCTCATGCCTCTTTTAAGGTATTCATCACCTGCTGCATTTAATAAGTCTCGACGCATTTCTTCAGAAAACATAGAAAGATTTATGTTTTCAATGCCTTTTTCAATTAAACTTGGAACTAAACGCTCAAAACTGTTAGAAGATTTATCGTTAGATTGAGAAACATCAGGTAATGGATTGTCTTTTCCTTTACCCATCATAAGTGGAGCTATTTTATGGATTCTATCGACCTGCTTTTTTTCTTCTGTCATCTTTATTTTTATAATGCTTTTATATATAAACCTTACGAAATTTTAAGTATATTGTAAATATAAAAAGATTTGTATGGTATAATTAATATTTTATTTAACAATGATAAGTTCGATATTTTTATGTTTTTTTCTTGAGTTTATAGTCATTATTTAAGTCTTCTATTAGGTAGCCAAGGCTATTAATTTGCTTTCTTATTTTATCAGCTTGTATAAAGTCCTTTTTGTTTCTTGCCTCTAAACGTTTTTCTGCAAAGATTATTATATTTTCCGGTATTTTTTCTTGTTCAAATGATAAAATGTCTAGGAATTGGTTAATTTCTTTTAAAAATAAGTAGCAGTCGTTATTTGGGCCAATTTTGTTAGCCTTTCTGATAAACTCAAACAATATAGAAAAGGCTTTTGGTGTATCAAAATCGTCGTCTAATGCATTATAAAAAGATTTTTTTGTTTTTAGTAGAAAAGATTTTTTTAGTTTGGATTTTTTCCCTCTTGAGTTTATTGCAAATCCATTTAGACGTTCTAATGAGTTCTTACTTTGCTCAAGAAGCTCGTCAGAAAAATCTATTGGAGATCTGTAGTGCTTTGAAAGATAGAAATACCTTAATACTTTGTAGTCATATTTTCTTAGAATTTCAGATATTGTGATGAAATTTCCAAGACTTTTTGACATCTTAGTATTTTTAACGTTTAAGAAGCCTGTATGAAGCCAGTATCTTACAAAAGGTTTTTTTCCAGAAGCAGATTCCATCTGAGCTATTTCAGCTTCATGATGGGGAAATATTAAATCACGAGCACCGCCATGAACATCGTATTGAGGGCCAAAGAAATGTTCTGTAATTGCAGTATCCTCAATATGCCAGCCAGGTCTTCCAGAGCCAATGTCTGAGTCCCAGCTTGGTTCGTCTTTTTTTGAAAATTTCCACAAACAAAAATCACTCTTATTTTTTTTGTTTATTGATTCATCAATTCTTGAAACAGAATCTTCTGCTTCTAGCACAGTTCTTCCAGAAAGTTTGCCATAGTCAGGAAATTTGCTCAAGTCAAAGTAATAGCCATCATCTGTTTTATAAGCATAACCTTTTCTGAGCAAAGTTTTTACTTGGCCTACAATCTGAGTAATAAATTCTGTTGCTCTCGCGTATTTATCTACTGAATCTACATGCAAGTCCTTCATATTTTTAAGAAATTCGGCTTCATAGTATCTTGAGGTTTCTAACCAGGCTTTTTTCTCTGATCTTGCTCTTTCTATGATCCTATCATCAATATCGGTAACATTTTGCAAGTAGAATACTTTATATTTTTTGAATCTTAAATATTTGACTATAAAATCAAATTGCACATATGTTTTTGCATGGCCTATATGTGAGTAATCATGAGGTGTAATCCCACATACAAAGACTTTAATTTCACTATATTTTATTGGTTTTAAAACACTTTTCTTTCTTGTTAATGTATTATATACTCTGATTGTCATACCAATGAAATTATAGGATATCCTTTAAAAAATTTTGTATTGTGTTTATTTTTCGACAGTTACAAAGAAACCTTTTTCGTCATATGTTTTACCATCACTGTCCTCCACTACAACATTGTAATCATAAGAATCTAAAGTTACTCTTTTATCTGCACTAATTCCTACTCTAATTTCTAATTCTTCTCCTTCAGGTATTGTAACAGTTTTTGCTTGCCCAATTGGAGCCCCTTGCATTTTTATTTGGAGGTTACCAGATCCAGAGTCTTCGTCAATCCTAATGCTTCCAGTAGAACCATCATTATTTAAGTAAATAACTAAAACCTTTGTTTGACCTGGTTTTAGTTTTATTTCAGTTGGCACTGTAAGTTTTGGGTCACGATAATTTAGATTTATTTCTTCAAGACCTATTGCGAATATTTTATCTGTTAATTCATTAACTCCACCGAATGTGTTTCTAATCCAAACTAAACCTAAACTCAGAAGAGTGACCCCAATTACAATTACAATGATAGTAGTCATAGAAAGTTCAACAGCGCCTCTTTTATTCATGAAATTCACCACTCATTATTTTTGATTGTTACTATATAAATTTTTCTAACCACATGGCTCTGTTGAAAGTCTTTACAATTAAGAGAGATTTTCAACTATGCTTAACCACATTTTTATTTAAAAAATGGGCCCGGAGGGATTTGAACCCTCGACACCCACGGTTCCAATACTTTTAGGTGTCTTCAGCGTGGTCTAAGATAAGCAATTGCTTATGCTCTCCCAGGTTGCTCAACATTCAATATGTTTCTGAGCTACAGGCCCGGTTAAGTAAATCTTTTAAAAAATAGTATTTAAACATTTCTAAGGCAATTGGAAATACAAAAGTTATATAAGTAATGCGTATTTACAAAATTTTATGGAAAGTTGGGATAGAATAGGGCTGGTAATACTACTGGTTGTGAGTTTAGTAATATTGGGGATGGTGCTCAGCAATGCATCAATTTCTGGTTATAGTATAGCCAATTTATTCAAGGATGGACTAACAACATCTGATCAAGGAAAATCTATTATGTTATTTACGATATTATTGCTTGTCGGTAGCGTAATTACAATTTTGGTTACTTATTTCATTCACGCGAAGAATGATTAGAAACCTTTAAATAAACTCTTCTTCTGGAAAATTTTATTATGGAATCAATGATGAAAGACAATAGATGGGATAAGAATTTTGAGAGTGAAATATACGAAAATTGGAAGAAAAATAATGAGTATAAATTTGATAAAAAATCAAAAAAAAAAGTGTATAGTATAGACACACCC
>JACPNH010000008.1 GCA_016185565.1 Candidatus Woesearchaeota archaeon
AACACAATCCGATGACTAATTATTACTTTTTATATATTTTGTCTTAGAAACCTTTAAATAAATCTATTATTTTTAGTATGTTAATGGCAAATGTAGTTTGGCTGAAGGACGTCTCATCTGAAGAAATTGGCATTATAGGATATAAGGCAAGCAAGTTAAATATGCTATGGCAGAATAGTTTTTCAATACCTCACTCCTTTATTGTAACAATACAGGCATTTCAGTATTTTCTTGACAATAGATCTTTGCTTAAGGACATAAAAAAGATACTTGAAAAAACCAGTCTTGATAAAGAAAGTTTGCTTAATGCTTCTGAATCAATACAAGAACTGATTCTTAATTGTGAGATTCCAGATTCTGTAAAAGAAGATTTTATCTATGCATATTCTCATATGAACATGGATACTGACATAATTAAAATGCTTAATAAAAACGCATTAAATTTCATCAAAGCAGGCAGAGATTTTCCATATTTGGCATTAAGGCCAAGCTTTAATGTTAATGGTTTAAAGGGGAAGTATTTTCTAAACGTTAAGGGCAAGGACAATATTTTTAATGCAATAAAGCAGATATGGGCATCTGCATTTAACCATGATAATATTCCTTTACTTAAGAACATGAAATTTGATGATTTTGGCATTGCAATATTATCACAAAAAATGATTAATTCAGAGAAATATGCTTTAATAAATGTAAATGGCAATGAATTAAACATAGATTGTGTCTATGGCCTGGGAGAAAGTTTTAGTATCACTATTCCAGATTCTTATTTAGTAAATGCAAACAGTATCGAACTGATTAATAAAGTTGTTAATAGACAAGATGCAATGTTTATAAGAGATGACAATTATGGAAGAACTATCAGGAAAAGTCTTAATAATGAAACTGCTGGCAAAGAAAAATTAAGCTATGATGAAGTAAGAAAGTTGTCTAATTTTTCATTAAGCCTATACAATTTATACAATAAAGATATTTCTATAGAAGTTGCCATAGAAAATGGAAAATTCTATTTAATTGATGTAAATGAAGAGCCTCTAATGCAACAGACTACTCCTCAATTTTCTATAAATGAGACTATACCTGAAACCCAAACTTTTCAGGCATCTGATACGATAACCAAAGATATGTTTTCTATGTTTGGAAATGAAACTCAAAGCCTTCAAGGCAATAAAAATCAATACTCATTCACAGAAGCTGTTAATAATGAAACAAGTGCTAGTTATTCAAATTCTGCAAATAAATTTATAAGCCAGAATCTAAAAGTACCGATAAGCTTTGACATTAAGATAACAGACTCGACTGATATAGAAGAGCTTAAGCAGAAACTTAGAGCTATCAAGGAATTTATTAATCGGGAGTTTTAAGTTTTGAGATTTTTAAAAGCCTTAAATTATTAGCTTTTAAGCCTTAATAAAGCAAAAGAAAATGTTTATAAATAAGTAATTACTCTAAAATAGTAACAAAATATGATATTAATGGAGGATAAAAATGACAGACGAAAAAAAGACAGATGAAAAGAAACCAAAGGAATTTAATGTTGAAGCTTACTTAGATAGTTTAAGACAACTGTCTCAGATGAGGCATGTTCATAGAACATTTGACAATTACGGAAAATATAAACAAGGTAAATTAAGAGGAAATCATAATGATTTAGAATTCTTAGTACAAGATCCTAAAACAGGCAATCTTGGGTTGGGTCCAATTATAAGCGAAAATGATGATCCAAAAATGTTTGTTAACGAAACCCAAGCTGCTGTTGAAGACGGTGTTTTAACATACCAAGTCAGAAATAGACCTAGATTAGAAACCTACATTAGGGAATATTCTGACAGAATAGTTTCTGATTATAGTTCAGTTCTTAACAAAACAATAGATGGGCTAGTTTCAGAATCTAGAAAAGATCTACAAGAAAAAGTTGAAAAGAAAGAAATTAAGCCAGAAGAAGTAAAGGAAAGAATGGAAAATGAAGTTTTACCAGGTTTATATCAATTAATAGGCAAGCTACTTGCAGAATTGAGTCCTAATCCAGCATACTTAGATGCTAAAGATTCAGACAGGCAACTGGTTGAGGCCATAACAGAGGTTGCAGTATTAAAAGACTTAAGTGATGAGGACACTAAACACATGATTCCTAGAATCATGATTGAGAAACATGGACTTACAGACAATTATGTAAACTATAGAAGAGACTGGAATGGAATAAGAGACAGAATGCTAGATATGAGAAGCAGAATGATTGCTAAAAAAGTGATAACAAAAACAGAAGCTGGCAACTATGAACTTAACAAGGATTTAATTAAAAAAGCATTTGGCGGCTATGAAGGAATGCTTGACATGTCACCGATAGCAATGCGTGCTTATGATAAGAAGCAAGAAAAGTAAGCACAAATTTTTATTTTTTCATTTTTTCTTTTAATTTATAAAAAACAAAAAGAATGAACAAAATGAAAACCGAATATAGAGAAATCGAATCAAATTATGTTCCAGGAGTGTTTTATAGAGCGCAGTTCAGTAATGGGAAACCTTCTCAGAGGAGTCATGAAGAAATAACAATGGGAGAATTCCATTTATTTTGTTTGCCTATGTTGATGGCAAGAGATTATGCTAGTTCAAGAGAAGCTATTCCTGGGGATACTTTAGGTATACTAAAGGATACTTTTAGGCATACTAAGAAGCATAGAAATTATTAGAAATAAAAGAAAACAGTAAATCACTTGAATTCTGGAAATTGTAAATCCTGAGTTTCTTGCTTTTTTTCAGGAGCCTTAAAATCTGGAAATGTCAAGTCTTGAGTTTTTTTAATAGCTTTTGGTTTAGAAACTTTTTTAACTATTTTAGCTACTTGCCTTTTAATGATTTTTTGTTTTGGTTTTTTGACAGTTTTTTCTTTCTTAGGCTTAATTAGCTTTTGTTTTATTGGTTTAACTTTGATTATAGCCTTTTTCTTGACCCTTAATTTCTTTGTCTTTAATTTCCTTGGTTCTTTTTTCTTTGCTATTAATGATTTTTCAGCTGCAAGCTTTTTGCTTCTTTTTTGAAGCTCTGAAATTTGTTTTTGAAGATTGTTGATTCGTGATTTGTAAGAAGGAATTTCTTTTGTTAATTTTGTCAATGATGTGTTTTGATGCTGCAGTTTCTGCATTCTGTTTTGCAGCTCATTAGATCTTTTTTTGTAGTCTGTTATTAGGCTAGGGGGTTGTTTAAGCTTATCTTGCAAGTCTTGTATTTTGTCCTTGTATTCTTGCAATTGGCTTGAGGATTGTTGCAGCTTTTGCTTGTAGTTTTGCAATTCTGAAGTTTGCTTTTTATATTGTTCCAGTTCTGATTTATACTCTTGAGCCTGGTTTTTGTATTGCAAAAAAGCTTCAAGCTGTTTTTTCGTTTTTTCTTGACCTTCTTGTAGCTTTTTGTTTTCTTGTTTTAATTTCTCTAGTTCGGGGTTGAAAGCAGGAAATTCTTGTAATTTTTCTTGTTCTTCTTGTAATTTTTCTATTTCTTTATTTTTATTAGTAAGCTCATCTATCTGTTTTTTGTAGTTAGGAACTAATTCATTGAATTCTTTATTTTTTTCCTGTATTTTGGCTAATTGCTCTTGAAGTCTTGACACCTTACTTGTTAATTCTGTGTTTGTAGTTTTTAATTTCTCTAGTTCGGGGTTGAAAGCAGGGAATTCTTGTAGTTTTTCTCTATTTGAACTCTAAACTCTTTATTTGCTTGACCTAATTTTTGAATCTGTTCTTTATATCTGTCTAGTTGCTCTGTGAGTTGTTTATTTGTTGATTGTAACTTCTCGAGTCTTGGGCTAAATTTAGGAAATTCTATTTCAGGTGCTTTTTCTGCTTGCTCTCTTAATTTTTCTATCTCTGACTTAAACTCTTTATTTGACTGTTGCAATGATTGCGTTTGTGTTTTATAACCATTTATTTGCCCCAATAAAGAATCATTCTGTTTTTGTAATTGCTCAAACCTCTTTTTTAACTGCAGCATTTCTGTATCTCTGATTTCCTTTGATGGCCTGGCTAGTTCTTTTTTTAATCTCTGGCCTGATTCTAATTGTGCTGTTAACTCCTTGTTTTTTTGGGTTAACTCCTGGATTTGTTGCCTGTATTCTTGGGCATCAGCCTGATATTCTGGAAATTGAATCTATATGGGCTCAGAAACAGCCTGCTGTTTTGCAAGGAATTCTGGAGCGCTTTCCTTTAAGATTCTTGATGTCTCGGTTGTTTTTCTTTCTATCATCACTATTTTCTGGTTTTCAATTATCTTTGAGGTTATTTCCCTCATTACCTGCTCGAATTCTGTTGCCTTTTTCAAGTATTCATCAACCTGCTCTGTTTTGATTTCTGCTGTGTTTCCATGCATAAGGTTTTTTGTCATGCTATAAACATCATTGTAATAATCAAGATATTTTTTGTCAAGAGTATTGTTTTTTACAAAAACGTCGTTTAACATTTCAGGAATGTACTCAGGACTAGGAGGGATTTGATTTGATGCCATCAATGCAGAGTGCGCACTGTCTACCATAGCCCAGTATATATTCTCAAGAGAACTTAAGATATTGAACTTTGCTCTTGCAATATGCTCAGGAGCCCTCCTTAATGTGGTGAAAACAGCTTCTGGACTTGGCTTTATTCTTCCCTTTGCAAGTAAAACTTTTAGAGGCTCAAAAAATCCTCCAAAGTCAATTAACGGCTGGCCATACCTAATCACATTCATTATTACAGGAGTTCCTGCCTTTACTTCTTCCCAGAAAGCAGAGAGCGTTATTGTATTAATATGGAGTTCCTTTCCATAATTTCGGCTTGCCACAAGTTTTCCAAGCTCTTCTCTATACCATGCAATTAATTCTTGGTCCCAGGCTATTGATACATCATCCACAATAATAATAACATCGATGTCAGAACCCTCTATTGCTTTATTCTTAGAAACGCTTCCAAAAAGAACTATGCTCTTTATTACTTCCCTGAATTTTTGATAGGATTTAGTTGCAAAATCATAGGCAATATCATAATTAGATAATTTTTTCTCTTCAGACTTTGCCTTATTTTTTTTTGGCAATTATAGCACCTCTTTTAAATTGTGGAATTTTATTTGATTTATTAAACTATTGATTTTTGATTTTAATATTGAAATTATTCTATTGGGGCTCCTGAAAACCTTGATTTGTCTCCAGGCATTTGGCCTCCTAATTCCCGAGGCAATGACTGCAATGAAAATCCGCCGCCATAAAATTCTCTGAAGTGCAAGTCAGGAAGTATTGTTCCATATCCAGTAAAGTAATCAGGATATGTGTCTCTGTAAGCACTCCATCTTGGTTCATTTCTTAAGGTATATAAAGGGCTATTGGCTGCTTCTAGGACATAAGGAAAAGAACCTTCCTTAAATTGAACGTCAAAAGCTCCGAACTCGCCTACCATAGGAATTTCATTTCCAAGGCCAGTTTTTTTTAGCTCCTCTAGTTGCTCAAATGTTGGTACATTTCCCATTCCTGTTACTAGATGAGCGTCGCTGTACCCAAAATTGTCAGCCAGATGAATTTTTTTAATATCACTGCCCTTGACCTTTTTTGCCTCTTCTATAATCTCTTCTGTTCCATAGCCATATCTCCTTAATAAATTTATATGCGCAACATCCCATGTTGCCCCGATTAATTTATCTGCTATCTTCCTTGCTTCATTTTCAGAAACTCTTTCTTGGTTCACTAGCGCCCTTGCAAATTCATCTTTTGTTTTTGTGATAAACTCTTGAAACGACTCTCCTCTAGACAAGGCTGTTTCAGGATGCCAGTTTTCTATTGCTATAACTGGGGCTTTGTCTTTAAACTGTCTGTATGCATGCAGGGCAGTATTTACTACAGTTTGCGTGGCCTTTTTTGCCACAAAATTATCGACTGGAATCAGAACATCGGGTGCATGTATCTCAGATAGTATATTCAAGGTTTGTATAAGATTGGGCGCTCCCCCGATTTTTTCTATTTCATTTTTTGATTTTTCTTTTAACTGCATGATTAACTGGGCATTTCCTTCACGTACGGCATGTAAAATTTTTGGTCTGTAAAAGTCCTCAATTTTTGAAAAGGATTCCCATCTTTGCCTTAATTCCTCTAAGCCCTTACTTTGATCTTCTTCTAATTTAGGACCGTAACTTGATATTTTATGATGCAACTCATTTAGCGCCTGTTTAATATCTATAGTAAGATGGTCTGCATGTTTACTAGCAGTCTCCATGTTTATTTTTGTCTGCTCAAATTGTTGTTTTTCTTCTGGCATTAATATTCCATGTTTTTCACCATAAGCCAGATGTGCAGTTTTTTCGCTTAAAAAATCCCTTTCATTAAGTCTTTCATTAAGGATTTTTTGCATGCTAAAAACATTGGCAACTTCTTGTTCCCATTTTGTGAAATTTGCGCTGTGCAATCTTTCATGGGGGGTGAAGATTTTTTTCTTGCCCAAATAGTCCTTTTCTTCAAATTTTAGAGGCAATAATCTCCCCTCTTCTTGGTCAATAGCGACTAAAGTCCTTGGTATTTCTTTTCCCTTTATGTAGGGCATTAGGGCTTCCTCTGCCATTTCCTCTGTATAATAGCCAAGGCCCTTCTCTGGAATAACAGAAGGAATGCCTCTATTAGTATGAATAGTGATTGGGATATTTCCCTCAGGATCTAGTTTGTTTGCCCTTCCTACGATATCCTTAAATTGCTCTTCTGTTGTTTTTCTGTTTTCCTCGCTCCAGCCCTGTCCTACCTGTTCTGTAAAGCCTGCTAAGTCAAACATCGGTGCATGAAGGGAAATTTGCGCTCCAGTTAATTTAGCTAATCTTCTTAATTCATCAAAATGTTGCAATGGTATTCGTTCAAAGGCTAGCGGGTCTAATGGCCCAGAAAGTTCAACATTCTTCACCCCAGCATTTAAGCGCTGCTGCAACTCAAGTAACTGATTAGGAGTTTGTATAGATGTTGTTGCTGAAATTTTGCCTGCTGGAATGTAATATGGCCTAGAAGAAAAAGGATCTTCATATTCATTATGGAAATAATCAATGCCCATTTTATTTAATTTATTTTAGTTTATTTTTTTATTGTTTATAAGTACTTGTCTTCTAATTTCTTTTTCTGCTTTTTAAGGTTTTCCACTATGTCATGGGAGTAATTATGATCTATTTGCTCAAATATCTTCTGCTCAAAATCAGGATTAGAAGTCCATTTTTTTAATTCGTCATTTTCAGGATTTACTTCAGGACTGTATTCAGGGCTAAACTGTTGCCTTATTGGATTGATGTAATCTTGTTTTTTTGAAAGTTCTCTTAAATTTACTTGTTGAGTTACTTGCCTTAATTCTTCTTGAGTTCTATAAATCCTTCCAGCAGCTGTTGCATGGTCTCTTCTTAAATCTTCGGGCCTTGCTAGGTATTCACTTATATTTTCATTTCTGTCTTGCATGCCAGCTGATAATTCATTTGCAAGAGTCTCAAGCCTGGAAAAACCTTCTCTTTGGGGAGTTCTTCTTTCTGTTGTTGTTGCCCTGTCTCTGGGCTCGTATTTTGGAGCCTCTTCTATTTCAATTTGCTTGGATGCAGCAGGCGCAGCAGATGCAACAATATTCTTCAAGTTTGAATTTAGTTGATTTAATTGGGATGCATTTTGGGCTGCATCTTCTTGTTCAGTCTTTTGACCCTCTTTTCTTTCCTTCCCAAATTTTTCAATCTCTTTTATTAGCTCCTTGAGTTTTTGCTGCAATTTCTTGTCAGAATACTGTCTTATTAATTTCTCTAGAAATTCCTTTTTAGCTTTAATTTCCTTTATCTTTTCTAATTCTTTTAGAATTATTTCTAGCATAGTTTTACGTTTCGTTGTTTGTTTAAGTTTGAAATTAATGAATTTTGTTCTATATAAAAATTGCTATTTAAGCTCTCTGTCTCGAATTCAGGTCTTAAATTAAGTATCAAATGCTGGCTTATAAAAATTTAAAGAAAAATAAAAAATTTATTATTATGCTTCAGCATAATCACTAACCTTTTTACCACTTACATATAAACCGTCCTCTCTTAATTCATAGATGTCATTTGGAACTCTTTCTAGTATACCATTTGGTCTTTCTGCTATTTTAGTAGCTTCTGGTGATAAATATCTTGCTACAATTTGTCTTGGAGATTTATTACTAGCCTCACTCAAAACAATTGAAAATAAACCTTTTTTGGTTCTACAATTATTTAATATTTTTTCTAATGCCTCGACTGGATGCTTAGCTTCTATATTCCACATTGTAACATAACCAATTTGTGGGATAGTGGATGGTTCGAATGAAAAATGAATAGACTGCATAACCGCAGTTTCATGTCTGTACCTATCTCTATTTGGAATGTTATCTAGAAAAATTGGAGTGCTATTACTATGCATTTCATAAAAATATTTTTTTATTCCTAAGATTCTTTTTAATTTATCGACTAAACTCATTTTAAATTTCTCCGTTTTTATATTAATTTTTATTTTATTGAATTTCTATTAAAATAGTAAGTAGAACTGGTATATAAACTTTTCTATCTGTTACCTTTTTTTAGTGGTTACAATTATTTCTTTCCTCGTGGCTCTTTGTTCCATCTGGCTGACTTAACAGCTCGCTATTTGCTCACCAAGAAAGCATCCCATGTGTTTTTTTGTAGACATCATACACGACAAACACATTCTTTAAGGCTGTTTCTTCTGCCTTTTTCTTAACTTGTTTGGTTTCATAGGTGTATTTTTCAGGGCCCTGCAACTTGAAGAATTCCATTAGTCCTTTATTGATGTTTTTTAGGGCATCCCAGAATCCCTTTAAGGCGCTTAAAACAGGTATTTTTGGGACTGCAAACAGAGGCTTTTTCTTTTCTTCTTTTTTTTCTTCTTTTTTCTCATTCAGAAATTCCTTTATATCTTCTTGAAGTGCCTTCAAGGACACACTTGTCAATTGCTCGACTAAATCCATGTCTTCATAGAGTTCTTGCGCTTCTAATTCATTAAGCTCATCATCAGAAAAAGTAAATGCCTTAAATGTCATCTCTGTAGTACCAGTATGCACATACTGGCTTCCTTGTTGTGTTCTTAATGCCTGGGGTATTGTTCTAAACTTGAAATTAATTTCTATGCAAGCATAATATTTCTTACCGAACTTTATCCTTTGGTATTCCTCATATACAGACATCGGCTTTACCTCTTTCTTGCCAAATAATCTAAGTTCCATAATCATGTTGTCAAATGCAGCAACTAAATCAGGACTATTAAACTCCTTCATTCTTAATTGCTGTGCTGCCCTTAAATAAGGCCTTGCCCATTTAGTGTATAATTTTAAAGAGTCGACCTGGGTTTTTAGGTACTGTAATTCTATTGAATAACGTTTTCTTATCTCTTGCTCTGACAATTGCTTCCAGTCATAAAATTCTGAAAGCTTTCTTATTAAAATCCTCTTTACTCTGTCATTTAAGTCCAAGTCTCTAGCATCGTTTACAGACTTGGCTGCAAAAAAAGCATCCCTTAAGGTGAAAAATTGAAGCTGCTGTGTTAGAACATTAATTGAGGCCCTGCCTTTTTGTAGGTCTACCTGATCTAGCCATATTCCCTTTAATCCAATTTCGCCCTCTTCAACTATCTTAGAGTCTTGAGATTTCACCTTGTCATAAAAAGAAATTCTCTGCTTAAACTCCTTTAAGTCATAAATCAAATTTATTATTGAACGTACAACAGTGTTAACCATCTGCAGCATTTTCATTGCTCGGTCTTCCATCACAGACCTTCTTGTTCCCATCTCGCCAAAAAATCCAGAGCTTGCAGTTGATTCAAAAGCCTCTTCCACCTTGCTTACTTCTAAGCCAAGCCCAGTAGGCTCATCACTCCTCATAAAATCCAATACCCAGAAGTAAATAGGCTCTAAGCCCTCGCCTATGGCATCATAAACAAGCCTGAACTCTCCATTTTCATAGGTATCCAGTTTAACTATAGAGCTTTTTCTCAGCTCTTCTATGTAGAGTTTCCTTATTTCAGACTTTAAGTCAAAATCCTGTTCCTCATCCAATTTCTGTTTCAAGAAAGCCTTTTTGTCTTTTTGTTTTTCAAGTTCTTTTTTTATATCATCAATTAGCATTTTATATATTCTTACAAAAATCTTTTAATATATAAATTTAATCTTAATTAAATTCATTAATCAACGAAAATGAAATCATCGGGCCAGGTTTTCTTTATCTTGCCACGCTCTATGTTTAATAATGGCATATAGTTGTGTAATAATCTTAGTTGTGTAGTTAGTCTGAATGCAAAAGTCTCTTTTATGCAATCATTTCCGAATAGCCTATACATCATTGGAACAAGTTTTCCATTAAAAATTTCAACAATTTCATTTCCCTTGCCACCCTCGATAACAACAGCATAAATCAACTGTCCGTCTTTCTCTCCAACAAAACTGTTTAATTCATGCACAGTAAAAAAGGTCTTTATCTCAGCTTCATTCGTTATTTTTTCAATAAACTCTTTTTTTGTGATGCCAATCTTGAATTTTATGATGTAAAGTTGCCTTGCAGACAATATTTCCAAACCATATCTTGAAGTGTCCAAATAGCAATAATAGTTCAACAGCTTAGATTCTTCAAGAGCCTTTCTTTTTCTGTTTACTGTCATTACAGGAACTTTTGTGTTTTTGGCTATCTGATTGTCGCTTATTCTAGGGTCTTTTATTAATTCCCTTACAATCTTCCTTTCTTGATCGTCTAATTGCTTCATTTATCCCAATTATTGATATATTTATACCAAATAGTAGTAATAACTTATATAAATATCTTTTGTTTTTATATAAATTAATAAATTATCATAAATTCATGGGGGGTAAAAATGTTAGAACAAACACAAGAAAATATAGGGAATTTAGAAGAAAAACTGTATAGAGTTGTAAAAAGACCAAACTCAAGAGTTGGAAATGTAAATCAATTGCCCACTGAAGGCTATGTTATTGCTTTAGATTCTATAGAGGCATACAGGAAATTAGCCAAAAAATATGGACCTTGTAATTATATTGCGGTTTTAGTGCAAAGATAAAACATGAGAGAAATTAGATCGTTAATAGCCAAAATAAAATCTGAATTAAGTAAGCATGAATCTGATAGAGATTATGGCTTAATAAACAGTTCTCTGGATTCAATTGGCTTATTTTCAGAGTTCGCAAGGCATGAACTAACCCATGATCAATTGACAGGGCTTAGCAATGACAGGGCTCTGCAAGAGTTGATCATTGATTATGAATCCAGAAAGAAAAATATAGCTATTGCAATTCTTGACATAGTTGGTTTAAAGCATGTAAATGACAATTTTGGAATGGATTATGGTGATGAATTAATTCTTAAAGCAGCAAAATATCTAGAAAATGCTAAAAGGGAAAATGACTTCTTGCATAGATCAGGACATGGATGCAAGGCAGATGAATTTTATTTATTGACTGACAACACCTCTTATGAAAAAGAAAGACAATTCCTTGAAAGATTAGTCCAAGACGCTAAAAATGAATTTATTCTAGTTAAGGGCCTAGACATTGATGCAAAAATACCATTAAGATTTGCTTACGGCTTTTCTATAAATGACGGTTCAACTAGTATTTTTGGAACAAAATCAATGTCTCGATATGCTTTGACAGAAGGCAAAAGAAGAGCAAAAAGCATTACCCCAAATATGAATGTAATTAATCAGTAGTTACATTAAGCTTTGCACAAAAAGTAATCCTACAAGGACTTTATAGTGCTTATCGCTTCTTGAGCGATTCTAGGGCTTAAGCCAGTAGCCCGGTCTTTAGACATATAGTCTAGAGACATCTTCAAGATATTCCTCGAAGCATTAATCAGTATATCAAGTAATGTATATTTAAAAAGCTGTCGCGCGAGCAGTGAGATGTGAGAAGTGAAA
>JACPNH010000018.1 GCA_016185565.1 Candidatus Woesearchaeota archaeon
AATTAGTTTTAAAAGTTTTATTTTCAATAATCTATTAAAGTAGACCTTAATATGTTGGGATATTTAATTCTAGAGAAAAGCGTTCTGCGTCTTGGATCATCTATAATTTCTATTGGGTTACAGAGATGTAATATTTTTGATTTCTTTTCTCTTAGCGCTAACTCAGCTAATCTTTTAAAAGTATACTCGAGCCTCTCAGAACTAAAATCTGGTTTCAAAAGTGAAACCGCCATATCAAACTCTAGCAGGTTTGCTACTTTAGCCGCCCTATATAAATTATTCTTATATAAAGGTTGAATAGCTCTGTATATTTTATCCTGAAGCTCTGCTCTACTAACCATCTCATCTTCCTCACCTAGTTGAACCTCTTCGGTGATTTTTGTTCCAGACAATTGTAACAATGGATCCATAAGTTCATAATACCATGCCTTAGCATGTCTAAAGATTGCTCCATATGCTTCTTCTAGATTTTTAGGATCCCCAATCAAATGAACCTCCTTATTATGGTGTTTGGCATATTTACTGGATACTTCAATATCATAATTAGCACCGAGCCAGTGATCTTCTATCAACATTTCAATTTCTTTCTCTGTGCAAGGCATGTTTCCTTCTCTTAGCAAGTGTTCAACTCTTCTTTTTGTACCTTCTCTATGAGAGCTTAAAAAATCAATCCACTCTTGACTAGAGTCCACTGTAATTATATCTGGATTAATCATCTGGAGTGCCCTTTCAAGACGACTAGCATTGACTAAATTGTTACAATTTGACCCTAAAAGATGGATATGTACCATAAATCTAGCTAAAAATTGCCCATATATAAATGTTTCTTTTATAACTATTTATAAGTAGTAATCAACAAAATTATTTTTAAACAAAATAATCAATTATTTTTAAACAAAAATCTTTACACAAAATCTATTTTGGGATAATTAGTTTTAAAAGCTTATCTAGGATTATATTTTTATGATAAAAGCGCCCAAGGTACTGGTAGTTATTATCAACTATAAGTCCACTAAAGACTTACTTGAGTTACTAGAATCTATGAAAAATCTAACTTACAAAAATTATGATATACTTGTTATAGACAACAATTCCCAAGAAGATTTAAGCTTATTAAAAAAATATAAAGTCAAACTTATTGAAAACAAGGAAAATTTAGGGTTTACTGGAGCTGTAAACCAGGCTTTTAAGAATTTCAGGTATGACTATTATTTATTGTTAAATCCCGACACTATTATAGACAAAAATTTGCTTTCTGAGCTTATTGAAACGGCTGAAAAAAACAATGCTGGTTTTGTCGGAAGTGCAATCTATGACTACACAACAAAAAAAATAAGCGCAATTGCTGGAAAAAGGAACTTTATCACAGGACTGGCTTTTCCTGTAAAAAATATTAATGCAATAATGGAACTAAACGGAAAAGATGAATATGTTGATGCCTGTTCTTTATTGGTTTCAAGGCAAGTAATAGAAAAAGTGGGATATTTTGACGAGAATTATTTTGCATATCTTGAAACAGAAGACTTAATATTAAGGGCAAAGAAAAAAGGTTTTAGAGTTTTTACAAATCCAAAAGCTATTGTTTATCATAAGGTATATGGAAGCTCCAAAGGAAATAAAAGCAAAAGAGCTGTTTATTTGCTAAACAGGAACAGGATCTACTTTATGAAAAAGTTTACGAATAAATCCAGATTTGCGTTGTTTATAGTTGTCAATACATTATTTGTTTTCCCTTTAATGATACTAGTTTACTTGATAAGGGGCCATTTCTCTTTAATACCGGCAGTAATCAGGGGGAACTTTAGCATATGAAAATAGCCTTTGTATGTCCTTATTATGATCCTGCCATAGACGGGCCAAAACAAGTAATAAAAGAGCTTGCATCTAGGCTATTAAACGATGGAATAAGGAAAAAAGAAGAGCTTATCGAAAGAGTGAATGTCCATAGGTGCTATCATCTTTTTAGAGTAGCCAATTTTGTCACATTTTTTCCAAGCGTATTTTTTAAACTTCTGAAAGAAGACTTTGATGTGATACATACACATGTTACTGGGCATCCACATGTTTTCTTTGCTTCTCTTGCAGCCAAAATAAAAAAAACTATACTGATTCATACAACTCATTGTCCTTGGACCGATGCTTATAGATCAACACTTGGTAATATATTATTGCCTATATCATATGGTATATTTATGCGCATTTCTTATAAATTGTGCAATAAAATAATAGCAATAACACCATGGGAGATTCAATTCATAGAAAAATATGGTGGAAAGGGAAAGATAACTGTAATTCCAAACGGCGTCGATAATATATTTTTTAAGAAAATTAAAAACAATAAATTCAAAAAAGAACATAAAATAAATGGAAAAATAGTTTTGTTTTTTGGACGTCTGAATATCACAAAAGGTCCGGATAAGTTTGTTCTAGCAGCAAAAGAAATACTAAAAGAACGCAAAGATATCATGTTCGTGATTGTAGGAAATGATGAGGGCATGAAAAAAACCGTTATTAATTTAATAGCCAATGATAAAAACATTAAACTTCTCGAACCCATAAGAGACAGAAAAAAAGTTGCTGAGATGTATCAAGCAGCCGAGGTTTATGTACTTCCAAGCTTCAGGGAAGGTCTACCATTGAGTTTATTTGAATCTTTTGCTTCTGGACTTCCAGTTGTTGCCAGCCCGGTTAATGGAGTTCCTTATGAAATGAGAGATCCTGAAAATGGCTTTTTCTGCGATTATGGAGACATAAAATGTTTAAAAAACAGTATCTTAAAACTCTTAAATGATAAGAAATTATCTACAAAGATAAGCAAGAATAACATAAAAAGAGCCCAGAAATACAAATGGGATGACATTTACAAGAAAACTATTTTTTTGTATACAAATAAATAAATATTAATACAAAAATGAAAAGATTTATATATCATTAATATTAAATAATATTAAGTGATATCATGGACCGGACAAAATATGATATAGAAATAAAACATCATGTTTTTGTTAGAGCAATGCAAAGAGGTATAAATCCAGATTTAATCGAACGCACTATAACCAATGGAAAAATAGAAAAATTTGGTAAAAATTATATTAAATTTATTTCAAAATCAGTGATATGCATTGGTGAAATATCTGGATTAAAACTTAAGGTAATTACAATAGAATGGAGGCATAATAAAAAATGAAAAATTGTTCAAAATGCGGCGCTAAAATGATTGAAAAACCAGCTGAAACACCAGAAGGATTTGAATATACATATTACAAGTGTAGTAAATGTGGAGAGGAAATTATTGATATGAAACAGCTCCGTAATATAGCAGAGAAATACAGAATTATGAAAAAGTACCGTGCAAAATTAAGCAAATGGGGCTTAAGTCTAGGAATAAGAATACCGAAAGAACTAGTAAATAAATATGGCTTAAATGAAGAAGATGAAGTTTCAATTATACCAGAAAAAAATGGATTTTTGATTATAAACGAGAAGCAATATTAAAAAAGCTAAGAATTATAAGTGGGACGATATCTACAAGAAAACACTGTCTTTGTATACAAAATGAAAGAAAAAACGCTAGAATCTAAAGTGATATTTGAAGGAAAAGTAATAAAAGTAAGAGTCGATAAAGTCCAACTACCAGATGGTTCATTGTCTGAGAGAGAAATTGTTGAAAGATTAGATGGAGTTTCTATTTTGCCAATTACCGCAGATTATAAGGTTCTATTAATAAAACAATATAGACATGCTATCGGAAAGGTAATATATAGATTGCCTGGCGGTAGTATAAATAAGAAAGACAAATCTCCGGAAGAAGCTGCACAACGAGAGCTTTTTGAAGAGTTGGGCTATAAAGCTAAAAAACTAGATTTCCTTTTTGATAGTGGAGGTTCTGGTACTATAAAACAAACTGTATATCATTATTTAGCAACTGGTTTATATGTGCCTAATGAAGAAAGACTTAAAGACAATGAATTATTGGAAATTTTTCCTACAGATTTAAATGAGGCTGTAAAAATGGCCTTGGAAGCTCAATTTCCAAATCCGGCATTTTCATTAATGATACTTATGGTAGAGGATAGGTTAAATAAGAAAGCTTTTTAAATTTTTTACTGGAACAAAATAACATGAAAATCCTGATAATCAAACTCGGAGCATTGGGAGATGTTCTTAGAACAACCTCATTACTTCCTGGTATAAAAAAGAAGTTTAAAGAATCCGAGCTATATTGGATAACTAAGAAGGACTCCTTTTTTCTATTGAACAATAATCCGCTAGTTGATAAGGTACTCGTTCTTGATAATAATTATTTTCATAAACTAAAAAATATTTATTTTGATTTGGTAATTAATTTAGATGAAGAGGTTGAAGCATGTTTATTAGCTTCAAGAGTAAAAAAGGAACAAGCCATAGGTTTTATTCTTGACAAAAATAACAAGATTGTGCCTACAGAGACTGCAAGAGAATGGTACAACATGTCTGCATTGGGCAAGAAACCTGATAATGATGAGCTAAAGAAAAAGAACAAAAAAACATATCAGCAACTCATGGCAGAAATGATTGATATAAGCCAAGATAACAATGATATAATATTTAATCTTGCTAAATGGCAAGAGAAATTTGCTTCTGATTTCAAAAGACGTTACAACATATCAAAAGATGATGTTATAATCGGCTTTAATACCGGTTCTGGATACAAATGGCCGTCTAAAATGCTTTCTATTGAAAAAACTGCACATCTTGCAGAAAAAATTTACAATGAGTTGAACGCTAAGATACTATTATTTGGTGGCCCAAATGAAATAGAAAGGAATAACAAAATTATTGCTCTAGCAAATGTACCTATAATAAACACTGGTTGCGGAAATGATCTAATAGAATTTCCTGCACTTATCTCTATATGCAATCTATTTGTTACTTCAGATTCTTTAGGATTGCACATTGCGTTGGCATTGAAGAGAAAGGTTGTCGTCTTCTTTGGACCAACATCGGCCTCTGAGATAGAAATGTACAACCTAGGCAAAAAGATAATCCCTAAAGATAAGTGCTATTGCTGCTACAAACCAGACTGCAAGGCCTTAGAATCTATAAAAGTCGATGAAATAATAAAATCTGTCAAGGAATCGCTTAATGAGAAAGTGTCTATAATAATAACCTCATTTAAAGAGCCTAATCTGAAAAAAGTAATAGACTCTATATTGAACCAGGACATAAAAGCAAATTACGACATAATCGTTGCTGCGCCAGATACTGATGCTCAAAATCTTGTAAAATCCTATAAAAGAACAAATGTTACTTATTTCAAAGATCCCGGCCGTGGCAAGAGTTTTGCATTGAACATGTTGTTCAGGCGTCTAAAATCCAATATATTGGTCTTTACCGATGCCGACGTGATCTTAGACAAAAATTCCATAAACGAGATATTGAAGGCGTTTAAAGATCCAATAGTTGGATGTGCTTGCGGCAGAGTCGTTTCTTTAAACGATAAAAATGAAATAAACGGTTATTGGTCACATCTTTTAGCTGATGCCGGGGCCCATAGAATAAGAAAACTACTTTCAAATCAAGAGAAATTCTTTGAATGCAGTGCCTACCTAATGGCTATAAGGAATAATATAATAAAAGAAGTCCCGCTTGATGTTGCTGAAGACAGCATTATTCCATTCTACTTTTATAAAAGAAGCTATAAATTAAAATATGTAGACTCTGCAAAAGTTTATGTTAGAAATCCAGACAATTTCAACGACTGGCTTAAGCAAAGAACGAGAACTGCAAAGGCCCATGAAACATTAACTAAATACGAACCAAATTTTCCAAGAGTGAAATCACTAAAGAATGAAGTCTTCTATGGCACATTTTGGGCGCTAAGCTACCCTAGAACATTTAAAGAAATCTACTGGACAATAAAGTTATTGTTCGCTAGACTATACATGTGGACTAATGTTTTCATGGATACAAAAATATTTAAAAAACACTATACCGATTCATGGGATAGGGTAGAAAGCACAAAGTGATGAATCATGATAAGCAAAGATAGAATATTAGAAATATCCTCTAAGCTCAAAGAGATTAAAGCAGTAGTTTATGGAGACGTGATGCTCGACACCTATATTTATGGTGATATCGGGCCGCAAAATCCAGAAAAAAAGGCTGTTCCAATTATAATACCACAAAGAATAGAATATATGCTTGGCGGAGCCGCTAACACCGCTAATAACCTGTCACATCTTGGAGCAGAGGTATTTTTATATGGATTGACCGGCTCAGAAACAAGTGCTAGTCGCTTAAGGAGATTGTGCAAAAAAAACCATATTAAAGGAGAGCTTATTTCTATAGCTGATAGAAAAACTACACGCAAAATAAGGCATATTGTTGATGGTCATTACGCATTAAGAACAGATATTGAGTTATGTAAGGAATTAGATGAAAAACAAACAGATGGAGTTATTTTCCAGATGAGGCTAGAATCTATTAATCTAGATGTTCTAATAGTCTCTGACTATGCCAAGGGTGCTACCAATGAAAGAATGACTCGGTATTTGTTAAAAATAGCTAGGGAAAAAGGTGCATACTTTATTGCCCAGCCCAAACCATCCACATTTCGATTTTACGAGGGCGCAGATTTAATTATGTTAAACCTAAAGGAGTCTGAAGAAATCGTACGAGGAAAGCTAAATAGCAGAGAAAATGATCCTATAGAAGACTCCTATAGAAGAACATTAGGGAATTTATTATTAGAAAGTGTTAATCATAACTCAAGTATTGTCATAACATATGGAAAACATGGAATGAGCTTTTATGGAAGAGATAATGTTTACGAGCATGTACCTACAAAACCCTTGAATGTTGAAGATGGCACCTATCAAGGAGCTGGCGATACTGCTTTAGCTGCATATGCATTGAGCTATATTGCAACTCGGGATGTCGCTGAATCATTGAGAATGGCTAACCATGCGGCAAGCGTGGCTATAAGAATGCCCGGCACATCTGCTCCAACAATAGAAGATCTTGTAGAGAATTTGTAAATAGCTGTTATACTATGAAAGTTTTATTATATGTGCTATGAAACAATTTCCTTAAACATGGTCAGAAATATTCTTTTGTTTCTTAGCAATTCTTTTCTTCCTTTCTGTGTGATAGAATATTTTTTTTCTTTTCCACTGGTTTTGGTTTCTTTTATGAGACCTTTTTCGTTTAGATCTTTCAATACTGGGTATACTGTTCCTGGACTTGGTATGCATCCTTTTCTTTTTCCTATCTCTACTCTTATTTCAGAGCCGCACATGTCTCTTTTTCCTATCATGCTTAGTACTTGAAACTCCAAAAATCCCTTCATATTACAATCTTCTCTCATTTTGTTTATATAATCAAAGACAGGATTCATATATAAAATTTATCAATTACAGTTATATATATCGGAAACCCGATATATTTATATATCAGTATCGTATAACCGATATTAGGAGGAAATAAAAATGGCAAAAGAAATAAAGGTTCAAATTATTCTTGGTAGTACAAGACAAGGAAGATACGGAGAGAAAGTATTCAAATGGATTAATGATTTAGCTTCTAAGAGGAAAGATTTTAAGGTAGAATCTATTGACTTAAAGGACTGGAACATTCCATTTCTTAATGACCCTATGCCTCCCAGCATGGGCAAATACTCAGACACTATAGTGCAAAAATGGGCAAAAAAGATTGAAGAAGCTGACGCATACCTAATTGTTACGCCAGAATACAATCATGGTTATTCTGCTGTATTAAAAAATGCATTAGATGTAATTTATAAAGAATGGACCAATAAACCAATAACATTTGTTTCTTATGGTGGCTATGTTGGAGGATCAAGAGCAGTGGAACAATTAAGGCAGGTTGCTGTTGAACTACAAATGGCACCAATAAGGGAAGCAGTATTTATCCCAATGATTTGGCAGGCATTTGATGAAAATGGGAAATTAAAAGGTGAAGAAGATTATAATAAAAGAGCAGAATCAATGCTTAACCAATTAATTTGGTGGGCGAAAGCATTAAAAGAGGCTAGATCAAAAACAAAATAGAAAAAATATGACAAAAGAACATAAAATTATAATTTATAGAACACAATTATGTACATGGTGCCATAGAGCTGAAGAGTTTTTTAAAGCAAATAACATTAAATTTACAACAATATTTGTGGATAGAGATAGAAAGGCAGCTGAAGAAATGATACGGAAAAGCGGGCAGATGGCAGTTCCAGTAACTGATATTAATGGAGATATCATTATAGGGGATGATGTTGATTCTTTCAAGAGATTACTCAATATAAACTAATTTTTGTTAATTTATTAAATAACAAAATTTAAATATTAAAGTCAAAAATAAATGGCCATGATAAAAATTCCTACTATTGAACAACTTCTAAAGGAAAATGAAAAACATTATTGCAAGGAAAATAAAGAAGCGTGTGTAAAGATGATTTCAGTAGCTAATCTGCCTACTAGATTTGGAAAGTTCAAGATTGTTGCGTTTTATAATAACTACGACAAGAAAGAGCATGCTGCAATTATAAAAGGCAATGTATGCAGTAAAGATAATGTATATTTAAGAGTACATTCTGAATGCCTGACAGGAGATGCATTTGGCTCTTTAAGATGCGATTGCCGTGACCAATTAGAAGATTCATTAAAATTACTAAGAAAAATGAAACGTGGAGTGCTTCTTTATCTAAGACAAGAAGGCAGAGGCATAGGATTAATAAACAAAATTAAGGCATATCAACTCCAAGATAATGGCTATGACACAATAGAGGCAAATAAGGCACTTGGGTTTAAGCCTGATGAAAGAGATTATGCAATCGCGGCCCATATGATAAGATCATTAAAAATCAAATCAATAAAGCTCATTTCAAATAATCCAAATAAAATAAAGGATCTAAAGAAACATGGCATAAAGATAAGTGGCAGAATTCCGATAATTGCCATTCCTAACAAATACAATAAGTTCTATTTAGAAACAAAAAAGAAAAAAGCAGGCCATTTATTAGACAAGAATACAGAGCAAATATTCTGAATAATATGTAATGACATTATCTTTCATGCCGAGAAGACTACAACCTAAACATTTGTTAGGTTGTAGATGAATCGGCTTAAAAGATAAAGCTAAATTCAACCTACAAGTTTCCATCTAAATATCTTTAATATTAATATTATATGGTTTTTAGCCTCTTTCATTAAATTTATTTTGGACTCGCCATAAACCCTCTTTGTTAATTTAGCTGGAACTTCTACTATTTTTTTTTTCTTCTGGATCAACTTAAATAATATCTCGGCGTTTATGTTAAAGCCATTACTTTCTATGTTTATTTCTTTTAGGTCTTTAGTATTATAAAGCCTAAATATGGAACTTATTGTATACACTTTTCTATTAAATAGTATGTAATAAAAATAATTTATAGATTTATGAAGCATCAATCTAAATAAGGGTACATTCTCTGCTCCATGTTCCATCATTAAATGACTGCCAACAACGCAGTCTGCGTTTGTCTTGTTTTTAGCTTCTAGTAAGTCCTTAATATATCTCGGATGAAATGTAAGGTCAGAATCTAAGACAACGGTATTTTCATACTTAGTTTTCTTAAAACCTTGCTTCATAGCATAGCCCATGCCCATATTTTTTTCATAAGAAACAAGACTAACGAACTTATGTTTCTTCATCAATTTTTTTGCTTCTTCTAGAGTTTTATCGGTACTGCCGTCGTTAACAATTATTATTTCAAAATTCTTAAGATACTTAATTTCTGGTATTAATAACTTATCATAAGTCTTTATGTTTTCCTCTTCATTATACCCTGGAACAACTATTGAAATATTACCCTTCATTTTTTAGAATCTTTAATATCTTACCACTCGCATCGCCATCACCAAATGGATTTCCCCAGTTATTTTTTTTATTGAACATAATATCAACGCAATCTATAACACCATTAGTTTCAAGACCAGTAACCATATTACTGCCAATCTCAACGGTTTCTGGTCGCTCAGTTCTTAATCTTAAAGTTACACAAGGCACTTTTAGTATACAAGTTTCTTCTTGAACACCCCCTGAATCGGTTAAAACAAGTTTAGCATTTTCTTCTAACTTTAAGAAGTCTAAATACCCAATTGGGTCTATCAACTTTATATCATTAGAAATTTTATTCTCAAACCCAAATTTTTTAATGTTATTCCTAGTCCTAGGATGTATTGGGTATATTATTGGCATTTTATATTTTTTAGTTATTATATTGAGGGCATTTAAAAAATTCAGGAATATTTTTTTGTCATCTACATTTTCTTCTCTATGAAGAGTCATTAAAAAGTAATTTCTATTATCAAGACCAAGTTGATTTAGAATGTCTGACTTTTTATTTGCGATATTTAAATTTCTGTTAACTGCATCAACAATGGTATTGCCCGTAACAAATATTCTGCTATCCTCAATATTTTCCTTAAGCAAATTCTGCCTCGCTATTTCTGTGGGCGCAAACAAGTAATCAGAAATATGGTCTGTCAAAATTCTGTTATGCTCTTCTGGCATTCTTTTGTCATGACTTCTTAATCCAGCTTCAACATGCCCAACTTTAACGTGCAATTTCACCGCTGCCAATGCCGGGGCAACTACTGAATTTGTGTCGCCTTCTACTAATAAGACTTTTGGCTTATTACTCATCATTAAATCTTCCATTCCAACAAGTATCTTAGCTGTTGTTTGTGCATGTGTTCCAGATCCGACATTTAAATTGTGGTTAGGAACTGGCAGCTCTAATTCCTCAAAGAAAATTTTATCTAGTCCAAAAGAATAATGCTGGCCTGTATGAACTACACTAAATTGATGATCATTTTTCATAAATTTTTCTATGATAGGGCTCATCTTTATGATTTCGGGTCTTGTTCCTAATGCGATAAAAGTCGTAATTTATATCACCTCGTTTATCGTTTAATAAATACATTTAAAAAGGTTTTCTTAAATTTTTAATCTATTGCTACAAGGCAGGCTGTATTTACCCTTTTCTGTATTTTATAGTTGCATTTTATATCATCGCAGTTATTATTAAACAGCATTAAATACCTGTTGTTCAGTCTTTTTAAAGCATTATTAACTTCATCACATTTTCCAGAATTAAAGTTATCCTGTATGTCAGTGAGCATATTTATATAAGACAGGGGAATCTCTTCTTCAACCCACCCATCTGGAGTTGAAGAGTTAAAAAACAATGCTGAATATGCATAAAATGTTCCTTTATGGAAATTAGGATTTATAACCATAAATTTATCCTTTAAATATGGCAATAACTTTATGGCATCTTCTCCCTCCTGAGTTGATTTAGTAAAAAATGGCGTTGATGTCATTGATATAAATATAAACAACAAGGATAAAAGAACTAACGTGTATGGGACAACCTTAATTAAATTTTTATTCAAGAATGAGAAATCAATCTTCAATAGCATGTAAATTGAAATAAACATAAAAAAGAAGTTATAGCTGTCTGGAGTAGGCCTATTTATAAATGGTATAAATGGTGCTATCCTTAAGAAATACACTATACTGAAAATAAATGGAACAGAAAAAAATAACAATTCCTTTTTTTTATTTTCAGAGGTTGTACAATAAAAATAAAGGATAATCCAGAAAACTATTGGAATTATAAAGGCCATTATCTTATCACTAAAATATTCGGGCTTGTTTATTACTAACCATTTTAAAGGAAGTGTAGTGCTAATGGCGCGCTCATTTAGATTTTTTAATAACGGATACCAAAAGTAAGATGTAATTATTAATGTGAACAAACTACCAAAAAAAATCTTAATTTTCTGACTTAAATCTCTTTTAAAAATAAAAAATGAAAACACCATTAATGTAGATACTATAAATACTAATATATGAGTATAAAAAATTGATGCATATATTATTGTAAAAAGAAAAATAAAGCTCTTATCAAGATTCTTTTCCTTGTAATACAAGAACAATAAGAACAGTATAAAAAAGAAAAACCACCCAAGGAGCTCTACAACTTTTCCAAGCCTCAAGAAATAAGATATAGTGATTGGATTTGCAAATAGAAATGTAAAGAATACAATAACTTGCACTTTGCTAAATTTCTCTTTCTTACCAATTAAAAATAATATCCAAAGCACTAAAAGATATGTTATAGCAAATGCAATTAGCAAAGCTATTTGAACATTGTCAATAAGATATGCGATAGGCAATGCAAAGAAATACCAAAAAAATGGATATGACTTAAGAATAGGAAAGCCATTAAACCAATTAGGAACTATGTTATGAAATCCATATTCCTTTAAGAAATGCAACCTTATGACATGCCCAGAATAATCATTACCTAAATTGTTGATTGGAAAATAATAAACAATCTGTATAGCATCAATAAATCTAATTAAAAAATAAACTAATAATAAAATTACAGGTATTACAAACCATTTATCTTTTATTGCTGATTTAGTTGATTTAGTATCCATAGAAGTACTGATTTGAAAAGTTTAATAAAACTTATGTAAAAAACAAATAATTATTTATAACCGCCTTCTTTAATAGCTTTAAGGTGCTTGAGTTAATAAATATTGCTAGAGATTTTCAACAGAGCCCATTTTATATTTCGGTTGTTTTTTAAAATTTCAAATTTCAATTCATATCTTTCTTAACTTTTTATGATTAATCAAAAGTATTTTAAATATAAATTTTTAGCCTATTTCTATGGATGAGGTAACTGGTCAAGAAACAAAAGCAGCTACTAATAATAAACTATCAAAATGGCAACAAAAATTTTCAGACTTTTTTAAAGACAAATCTAATTTCATTGTTGTGTTAGTTATAGGCATCGGCATATTGATAAGACTTTATTATTTATTTTTAGCTGCTAACCAACCTTTATGGTGGGACGAAGCTGAGTTAATGCTGCAAGCTAAACACATTGCTTTTAACATACCAAATACTGGATGGTTCCCTTACAGAGAACCTCTGCTTCCAATAATATGGGGGTTATTCTTCAATCTTGGAGCAAATGAATTCTTTATAAGATTCATAGAGTTTTTATTTTCAACAGCGGCTGTTATTTTTACTTATTTGTTAAGCAAAGAGATATTCGACAAGAAAACGGCAATAATTGCAACTTCTTTTTTAGCGGTATTTTATTTGCACTTGTTTTATTCATTAAGATTTATGGCCGAGGCTCCTACTTTGGCTTTTGTTACTATGGCTGTTTATTATTTTTGGATTGGTTATGTTAAATCTATAAATTTAAGGTACTTAATCATATCTGCGTTGTCAATAGCAATAGGATTTTTAAGTTATTATGCAGTAATCTTTATTGGGATAGTTATAACACTATTCTTGGTAATAACTGAGAGATTTAAATTTTTAAAGGTGAAGAAACTATGGGTCGCTACATTAGCATTTGTGTTATTATTACTGCCATATATCATTTACTCAATGAAAACACTTCATGTACCATTGCCCAGGCTTTATGCTGTACAAACAAGCATAGCCCAAGTAACAAAGGTTTATAGTGCATGGTCTTTCTACCTTAAACTGTTTCCTACTTATCTGCAAACAGTATTGCTTCTTGTATTTTTGGCTGGAGTTTTATATGTGCTAATAAACTTGATATTGGGTTTTGACCTTATGCTTAAGAACAAGAATGAAGAATTGAAGAAATACTTATTTCTGGTTTTATGGATAATAATACCAATAATAATATTATCTTATATCGCCGTAAACCAGGCGGGTCATGCAGAAGACAGATACATCATACTTATATTCCCGGCAGTATTCCTAGTAGCTTCAATATCATTAATTAAGACCTCTGATTATATCAAGAAATTAAATCTAAAATTGGCTGTAGCATTTATTGTACTAGCAATAGTAATAGTCGGATTACAGCAACTAAAACAAGCTGATTCATTGATAAAATCAAGGCTTACATCTTATGACACTATAAAAGAAGCAGGCTTATGGATAAAGCAACATTCAAATCCTAGAGATACTGTAATTAGCAACTCAATACCGCAAAACACATACTATTCAGGGAGAGCAACATATTACGAGTACGAAGAAGAAAAGATAAACAGCCGTAATCCAAGATATTTTGTTGTGTCTATATTTGAGAATTCTGGAGAAGCTTATTTTAAATATCCAGAACAACATCAATCTAGTATGGTTCCGGTCCAGGCATATTTTGCAGATGAGGAAAAAAAGCAAGTAATGCTTGTGATTTATGAATTCAGAAGTAACCAATCTTAGACTAGACTTTCTCTATGATTGGGCCTTTGCTGCCATTTTTTAACTTCTCTAAAAGCATCACAACATTATATATAGATATGTATTTTAAGCAAGCATAATCCTTCTCTTTTCTTTTGCATTCTAAGTTTTCTCCAAATCTATAGCAGGGATAACAGCTAATGTCGTGATATACAACAGCAGATTTTTTATTTAATGGATGGGTTCTTCTGTAGTCTACTGCCCCCGATATTGCTATTGTAAGAACATCTAAAGTGGCTGCGATGTGCATCAATCCTGTGTCATTTGTAATAAAAAAATCGCATTTTCCTATTACGGCTGCAGCGTCTTTTATAGACTGCGTAGAAACAAGAAATACATTATTTCTATTTTTTACATTTTGCCGAATGCTTTGCTTTAAGTCATTTTCATCATCCCCGCCAAAAATAAGTATATTTGCTTTATAATTCTCTATTAAATAATCGCACAATTCAATGTATTTATCTTTTGGCCACCTCTTATTTTGCATACCAGCATACTTACTTGCGCCGGGGTGGATTCCTATTTTAAGGCCATTTATTTTATTGTCCTTTAGAAATTTTAGGACAAATTCGCTATTACTTTTCTCAAGTGTAAGGAAAAATTTCTTTTTAACTTTTACTGGATTAATGCCCAATAACTTTATTAAATCAAGATTTTCATCAACTTCATGCTTGCTTCCAAGACTTATTGTTTTGTTGTACAAGAAACTTAATGAGGTTATCTTGAAATATGGATACTTGTAAGACAGATTCATGCTGAAATAGGGATACCTATGGCCTATTTTTATTTTAGCTCTTGAAAAAAAACTAACCAAAGTATAGTAAAGTTCATTAGATGGATGGGGCATTATAGAAATATCGAATTTTTCTTTGCTCAGTTTATATAAAAACTTCAAAGATTTTATATAGCCCTGTTTTATGAATTCAAATAATATTACTTCGTCTACATTAAGATTTCCTTCTAGGATTTCCTTGCATGATTTATACATAACTATTACCGTGATCTTTGCATCTTTGTAATGAACTCTTAATGCTTCTAGCATTGGTGTAATCATTAAAGTATTACCAATTCCGGGCAATGAAAATACTAATATTTTTTTCATCTTCTAAGCTTATTTAGATGTTTTAATAGCAACCCCAAATCAGGAGATATTGGATAAAAATTTAAGCTATTTATAGGCAAGTAATCAATCCTGCTAAAAAGATACGGTTCATTTATAATAGGTTTGCCAGACAATATTTTTGTAATGAACTTATGGGCTATTGCATCTCTTCCACCGGGTGTTTTAAATTCTACTGCCATGAAATATTCTAATTTTTTTATTCTTATTTTATTTCCTAGTTCTTCATAGATCTCTCTTTCTGCTGCCTTTGCTAGTTCTTCTAGGGTTGGATTTTCTGGATTTGAACAATCTTTTAAATCAATCTTTCCGCCGGGTGTTTCATAATGTTGATGGTCTTTTCTATACAGTAATAATATCTCGTTATTATCATTAAGAACAAGACATCCAGATAAAATAATTCTACCCCTAAAATATTTCGGATTTTTCATTTTGGTAAATATGTTATTACATCTTCTAGATTATTACTATTAACTATATACGTAGCAACATTCTTTAGCTCTTCTGATTGTGAATTAAAAGCTATGGATAACCCTACTTCCTTAAAAGCCCCAATATCTGTATCGCTGTCGCCTACATAAATACATTGTCTGGTAGAAATTCCTAAATCATTGCATAAATCTCTTATTATTTGTGCTTTCTTTTCTTTTCCTGCTCCAATGGGCCAAATAAACTCGCCGGAAACTTTTCCATCCTTTATTACTAACTCATTTGCAAATATATGATCAATTCCGTAATCATGTTGTACCCTTCTGGCTGCTTCTATGCTAGATGCACTTATAATAGCGGTGATTAATCCTTCCCTTTTTACATATTCAAATATTTCTTTAACTCCCAGCATATATTCCAAAGAATTTACTAATTCAAAATATGGCCTAGCATATTTTCCTTTCCATAGTTTCACAACAACCTCTTCAACAAGCCTACTATAATCAGTGTGAAGATATTTTTTCGTCAACTCTTTTCCTTTTTCTAGGGTACCAAATTTCTTATGTAATTCTAACCAAAAATTTACATCTTTAAATATCACACCGTCCAAATCAAAGCAGATTAATTTATAGCCGTTTTTCATTTCTTAAAATATGCATCATGGATTGCATCATAAGTGTTTACTATAAATCTTAACCTAGAGTATATTAAACGTAATCTTAATACGGAAAAAAACATATTTGGGATGGTTTTCTTAAGCACAAGTTTTGAATCTTCTTGATCGTGCCATACTGTGGGTGTTTCGGTTACTTTATAGCCTTTCATCTTTAATTTGTATAACAAATCTATGTCAAAAGAATATTGAGTTATTCCAAGATCATTTTTAATACTATCTATGGCATGCTTTTTAAACAGCTTGGCTCCGCATTGGGTATCATTAAACCCTAATCTGAACAAAACCCTTACAAGTATATTAAAAACTCTGCTGGCAATAAGCCTTTTTATAGGTTGTTTTTTATTAATTACTGCATTTTTAATCCATCTGGAAGCAATAATTCCATCATAGTTTTTTATTCTGGATATTAAATCATAAAAGGCTTCTGGAGAAGTGGCCATATCGGCATCAACATAGCCCATTAACAAGCCATTAGCTTTTTTAAAACCCTCAATTATAGCGCCGCCTTTTCCTATTTTTTCCTTGTATTCATAAGCCTTTATAATTTTGTATTTTCTTGTAAATTCAGAAACTAGTTGAAATGTGTTGTCGCTAGAGCCATTCACGATTACTAGAATTTCCACATCATTCTTATATTTCTTGTAGTAAAAAGAACAATAAGCTTCAAGAGTTTTAGAAATACGAAACTCTTCATTGTATGCCGGCATTATTATGCTTAAGTCCATTTTTAACTAGCGTAAAAACAAGTAAAGAAAGTAATAAAAAGCTTAGCAATGCCAGAAGAATATATATTACTTGGACTATTGAGCTATGAAAGAGCCATATTAAAATGGCTTCTGCTAAAATAAATAGAAACAAGATATAAATAAAGCCTGTTCTGTTAATAGAAAGGTTGTAGAAGCATATTATGTATATCAAAGAAAACAAACTCATCACTATGCCAAATAATCCGATATAGTCTTTTATTATTAAGTAATTATTTCCAAAAAGCAGCATTACTATAAATCTTGGAAATAAGAAATAAAATAAGGTAATTGAGACTGTTAATAACAATACAATTCCTAAGGCCCTAAACAATATCTTTTTATGGCCTTCATTTTTAAGATGCAATTCACTTACTTGAGGAAATAAGACTAGATTTACGGCTCCAGTTGCAAAGTAGATTATTGTGCCAAGCTTTGAAGTGGCTAAATAATACCCAGCTTCTGTTGCATTAAAAAAGTGCTTAACCAAAATTGCATCTATGGTGTAGATTGCAGTTAAAAGAAATGTTGTTATTAGCACCGGAAAAGAATAGAAATATATGTGCTTAGTGTCAAATTTTGTTTTTTCCATTTTTAAGATGAATTTAAGGCTATAAAATGATATTACAAACGACACCAAATATGACAGTATAACAGCCGTTAATGCTCCATTGATTCCAAGACCAATCACAATAAAAATTACAACAAACAAGAATTTTGAAACCCCTTCTAATATAAAATTATACCCAAGGCTTTTGAATTTTTGTAATCCCTGCAATACGCCCCTGCTTACTGGCAATATTAGTGAAAACAAGAAGAAAATGCTTAACAGTATTAATGGAAAAAAACTGCTTATATTTAAAAAATCTATAATAAGCTTTCCAAATGACAAGAATAACACAATAAATATTATTCCAAAGATTAATAACTTGTATATCGAGCGCATAAACAAGTATTTTATTTTACCGTATTCATTAGAAACTTTAAATGTAGAAACAAATTTTGTTATTGTAGTCTGAATCGTTGTTAAAGGCACTATTAATATGTATAATAACGAGACCAATGCTGCAAATACACCAAAATCTTCTGGTCCAAGTTTTCTAGCTACATAGAAATTAAACAAAAATCCAAACACATTCATAATCATTGCTGCTATAAACAATATGATTGTATTTCTGAGAAACTCATTTTCCTTAATCCTGGCAATATAAATTTTTAGACTATCCATATTAAACTGGCAAAGAAAAGTTCTATTCCAATCATGAATAAGGATACTTGTTTTTCTGTGAATTTTCCGGTTCTTGTCAAAATATGTGGAATTGAGTATATCTTTTCGTATTTTGACTGCACCCTTCCGTCTTTATAGAATCCATAACTCTGGGCCTTAAACTTACTTCTTGCCTTAAGAATGAATTCTATGATAAATGGGATAGAAGCAATTAAGGCTGCCTTTTCCATATTTCCAACAATAGCTATGCAAGCAATTACAGCTCCAAGCAAATAAGTCAAAGAGTCTCCTGGCAGTATTTTGGCAGGATATTTATTATAATAAAAAAATACCAATAAAGCTGAAAAGGTAGAAAATGCCAGCGCAGAAGCAACATAGCTTCCATTTAAAAAAGCATATAATCCAAGCATTCCTGTGTATACTAAACCCATTCCTGCTTCAGACCCATTAAATCCAGCCAGCAAATTTACCATATTTGTTGCTCCAATAAACCCTAAGGGAACTAAAACCATTGGGTATAACAAGCCAACATCATGCGACCCAAAAAAAGGAATATATATCTTGGTAACGCCCAGCTTAACTGCAATCAAAGGAATTGCCGCAAATATTGTAAGCAAAGGTTTTTGCCATTGCTTAAGCCCATAGGAACTGTCTCTGGACTTTTTGATTAAAACATCATCTATAAAACCAATAAAGGTGACTGTCAACAAAGAAACTAGCACGGCAAATATTGAAATATATAAATCGGGAGTCAATTGCTGGAAAAATGTTTTTACAAACACCAATGTCATAAAACTCACGAGTATGCCAGCAGCCACTGCTATGCCTCCAGATATAGGAATTAAAGGCTTGTCTTCCTTATTTTGGTCTATTACAAAAAGCTCTATCCTTTTTAGGTATTTTATGAGCCATGGAATTATTATTAAAGCGATAGTAAAGCTGACTACAGAAACAAAAAAAACAGATTTTATCATACAATGAAAACAAAAAATTCAATTTAAAAGCTTTGCTATATTACAATACTTTAATCATATATTTTAACAAATTTATTTTTGTTATCATAAAAATATAAAAACTAATTAATCACAAAGAATAGTGCTTATGGCTGAAGAAAGAAAAAAAATTGATCTAGAACCTTATGGCGCTAATACAACTAAAAGGTTGACTATTAAAGAAGCAGAAGAAATTCTATTCGTGCCATTTCCTGTTTTAGACCATGGTTTTGTAAGACTAATTGATTATATGGGTTCTGATGAAAGGGTAGTACAAGCAGCCAGAGTAAGTTATGGAAGGGGTACAAAAAAGGTTAGTGAAGATGCTGGCCTAATTAGATTTTTAAAAAGACATGAACATACAACGCCATCCGAAAAACCCCATACTGAATGGCATATTAAGACACCCTTGTTTGTTGCAAGAGAATGGTATAGACATAGAACAGCACAATATGCCTCATTTAATGAGTATAGCTTAAGATACTCAGAACCTGAAGAAGACTATTATGTGCCATCTCATGATTTCATAGGTTTTCAAGACTCCTCAAACAGGCAGGGCAGAATAAAAATCAATGTTCCGGAAGAATTAAAAGATTTTACGAGAAATGAAATCATTGAAAATTCTGAACAATCATTAAAAAGATATAAAGCTTTAATAGAAATAAATATTGCTAGAGAAATAGCCAGAGACGTATTGCCGGTTAATTTCTACACAACATTTTATTGGACCATGGATTTACATAATATGTTTCATTTTTTGCAATTAAGAATGGCTCCAAATGCTCTCGAGGAATTTAGAGCTTATGCCGGCACTGTAGGAAATATTGTAAAAAAAATATTTCCAGTTTCATATCAGGCCTTTGAAGATTTTGTATTAAACGCGGAAAAATTTTCAAGATTAGAACTTAAGGTTATAAAACACATGTTTGCTG
This sequence comes from Candidatus Woesearchaeota archaeon, assembly GCA_016185565.1. Taxonomy (GTDB): domain Archaea; phylum Nanobdellota; class Nanobdellia; order SCGC-AAA011-G17; family JAGVZF01; genus JACPNH01. The sequence goes on from JACPNH010000018.1 coordinate 20,404, forward strand.
GAGAAAATCCTGAAAATATTTACGAAAGGGCTGGTTTAAGGGGCAGAGAATTAAGAGAATTCAAAGGAAAGTTAGAAAAAATTATGGCACTAGAAATGGTGTCTTAAACTTTCTTCTTCCACGGCCAAAACCTTCTTTTATCTTCACATATTTATAAAATTCGCACAAGCAATTTTGTATGTTTGCCAAGGAGATTTCCATTTTTTCTTTGTTTTTAATTAAGTATGGAAATTTCAAATCTAATCGTTTAAATTCATTCTTTTGATTACTGCGAAGCCATTTCATAACATCTAAATCTGATATTTTTACAGCACCATCAATAATTAATTTAATTCCTTTTCTAGCACCAGGACCAGCTATCGCCCAGTCATTATGCGAATAAGGAAGTAATGGTTTATTCTGATAACATTTTAAGGGATAAAGCAAATCAACCAAAACCTGGTAGGCTAAAAAATTTCCAAAACCATCTTGTGACTTTATAACTGTATAAACTTGTTCACTTGTCTTTGAATTTTCTATGTTGTTATAAAAAAGATCAAAGTTATTATGTATTTTAATAAATAACTTTGTTATATTTTCAATTTTATCTTTAGAACCCATGTTTGAATAACCACTCACTAGATAAGCACCTGTAAAAACATTTTTTCCAGAGCTGCGAAAATCTTTAAGCTTCGATTGGAAGATTTTCGGATTAAATGATACTAAATCTTGAAATCCTATAAAATCAAAGGTTTCTTCTCGCCCAATTAATCTATATATCATATTGTTAAAAATCTTGTCTGGTTTAGGTTTATTTAACTCCAAGATACTCTTAACAACATATAGTGTGCCTGGGTCCAATTCCCTATAAACATTTGTAAAATGTTCTTCTTTAAGGACTTTGTCAGAAGTCCATGGGTATGGTAGTTTTTCTATAAATCTTTTATTCCAAATAGACTGTCTTTCATTAACAAACCACCAAAATAAGTCTAATTTTTCTTTAATGAAATAATTTTGCATGAAAATTGGAGTTTAGAACTCTTTTAATGATTTCTGTTTTTTTCCTTCTTTTTTATTTGAGTAAGTAGACCATGTTTTTCTGAAGATTTCTGGATACTTGTCGATATTGTGCTTAAGGAATTCTATGGTACGAACATCGGAACTGTAGCCGCTACCAAAATCAACACCTATTTTTTCCTTAATTTTCTTAATTTCATAATCCCTTATAACTTTAGCTATAATTGAGGCTGCGCTTACTATTGGAAATTTTTGGTCTGCTTTGTGCTCAACTACCAATTCTACGTTCTTATGCTTTATATTTTCGTAAACATCATTCTTCCAAGCCTTAAGATTTGGACTTGGACAGTCTAAAAATATTTTTTCTGGTTTTAAATAATTTATTATTTCAGCTGCCTTTAATGCTTCTAAATAATTCAAATTTATTCCATGATGATTTAATTTATCTATTTCATAAGGTTCAGCTTTTACTATTTTATATGCTTTAACAAATTTTTTTATCTTGCCATATAAAAAAAACCTTTTTCTTGGGGTTAGTAATTTAGAATCCTTTACTCCAATACTCTTCAAGTCTTCTTGCTTGCTTTCTTCAATTAAAACTCCTGCTAATACCATTGGACCAATTACTGGACCACGACCCGCATCGTCAATGCCACATATTAGTTTAGTCATTTTTTAACTCCTTAATTATAAACTCTGGAACTATGCCTAATGTTAGATATCTTTGTTGAATCTCTTTAGGCAAGTATTTGAAGCCTTTAATTCTTTTGCGGCAGTTTTTACTTTCACAATTACAATCCATCTCCCAACCATTTTCATCCATAAAAGTGGAGTAACCAAAAGTTATTTCTGCATCAATTTGATATCCTTTATAGCCACTAATCACTTTTTTCTTTTGTAAATAACCCTCCTATGATCAAGAACTTGAACCTTTAAAATTTTATTTTCAAAATCTACATCTACTAATGCCCTGTATTCACCGATTCTATATTTGTAATAACCTCGGCCTTCAAAATGCTCTAAATAATGAAACGGATTTTCAGTTTTTAATTTTTGGAGACCTTTTTTGATTCTTTCTGCTATGTGTTTATCTTGCTTATTCAAGAAGTTTTGAATATCTGGTGATAAATATACATCCCACATCATAATCACAATTTTACATACTTTGAAATGGGAGTTTTTCTGGCTTTGATTAAACGTTTCTTTGCATCTTCAGTTAATTCGCCTTCTTCAGAAAGGATATGTTTTATTACAGCAACGTCTCTCTTCAAAATTTCTATGTCTTTGTGCATTTGTCTTATTTCAGTTTCAGCCATAAAAATTATGTGCATATTCATACTTATATATTTTTCTAATTGGAATAGCAATTTATTACAAGAACTTGAATATCCATAACACCCAACGCCTATATAATGAATCCAGATAAGACATTTTATTAATAAATTTTTACACCATTAAATTTTATGTATATATCTCTAAAATAATTTGGCATATTATTCTTATATTTATTAAAAGTTCTCTTTGGTAAGGAATATATATTTCTTATTATTTTTCTACATCTTTTGTTACCACATTTACATTGCATATGCCAATAAGGATCCTCTTCTGTAGCAGAATAATCAAAGGTTATTTCTTCATATTTATTTAGATTTTTCATTGCTACAACTCTATTTTTTCCTTTTATTCCAGCATTAGGATTACAAGAATGATTTATGTACCAAAAAGGATTATCTCTAAACTGGATTATCCATGTGTACTTGTTTATACCAAGCCATCTTGGTCCCTTTTTATACTCTGACTACCACACCATTTATCTTCTTTTCTTATTTTTCCTTTAACTATAAATATAACTTCATTCTTTTTAATATCACATGTTGCAAAGAGTCCCTTTCCCTTATTTTTAGTTTCTGCAACATAAACCTTTGAATTCTTCAGCAAGTATTAACACCTTGTTCTTTTAATAAAGTTTCATTCATATAGATAGGGGCATTGCTTCTTAATGCTATTGCAATTCCATCGCTAGGCCTTACATCTAAACTAGTAATCTTATTTCCAGATTTCAAGAATAACTTGCCAATGAAATTGTTCTCTTTTAATTCCGTAACCTTAACCATTAAAACTTCTATTTTATAGCTTTTTAATATGTTTACTGTAGTGTCATGACTCAATGGCCTTACATCTTTTATTCTAAGCAATGCATTTTCAATAGAATGAACTTGATCATCAGAAACAGTGCCAACAACAGAATAACAATCATTACTTAAAATTACCTTTTGAGGAACTGTGTCTATGTTTGCTCTTACAAAACCTTCTGTGCTTAATTCTGGAATATCAAAGTTTATTTTGTTTGTGATTATCAAAATATTAGTCACAACTAATCCAATTAAGAATAAAACAAGTAATGTTATGATTAACCTATTATACCTAAACCTCTTAGCCATTAGTAATAAAGTTTATTGTAGTATTTAAATAATTTTCTTTAAAAAATTAAAAAGATTTAAAAACAAACTAAGCAGTTATTCTATCATGCCGAGGTCGCCTAACCTGGTATGGCGCAAATTCTGCAAAGAAGCGTATGCCTGCTAATACCAGACAGCAGCGAGCTTGTATCCGAAAGGATGTGCGGGTTCAAATCCCGCCCTCGGCGTTCAACATTTTTTGACAATATGACAATAAAAACTTTTATAAATTTCAAAAACATATATATAATTGTGAAAATAAGCTTGAAAAGAACATTGCAATCTAGGATATTGAACACAATAATAGCATTGTTTTCCGTATTATTGTTTATTGTGCCTCTTTCTGTTGTTGGCCAATATGATATAGATAAGACTATACAAACAAATGAAGAGCAATACACTTCTATACTCGCCGGATTGAATGTTTACATTGACCTTAATAGCGAATTTTACTATGTAGACGAGCCGATGATAGCCACTATTAGAGTCATAGATTCTCAAAGTAATAATCCCGTATCAAATGCGAGTGTTACAATCAATGTTATCAAGGTAAATCCGGATCGGCTTGTATACAGTAGTAATAACAAAACTGATAGTGGCGGTTCTGTAAGTTTTAACATTCCTGGGCAATCAGAAGGCACATACAGAATTTCAGCAGTTGCTACTACTTCGACTAAGAGCGGAACAGCAACCATTCAAGTTAGTGTAAACACCCGCCCACAATGGCTGCCTTTGAAGTATAATTTGTGGTTAAAAGCTGGGAAATATATCTGGAAAATGATCGATGATGGTGATTATGGTGATTAAAGCTATTTTTGGTTTTTTGTAGAGTGGTTTCTATAAATTAAGCAAAGTTTCTTTCATAAAAAGATTTAACCTATATAAAATAAAAAAGTTTAAATAGTTCCTAAATATAACAACTGTTATATGAAAAAACCAACTGTTATAAAAAGTTACTATAAACACTATATAGAATCATCTTCTCAGAGAGTTATAGCTTTATTTGTACATTTTCCAGATAAGGAATTTAGCTTATCTGAAGTAGCAAAACTAACTAAAGTAAAAAAGTCCAATATCGGAAAGATATTAGATGTGCTGTATAGAGAAGAGCTTATAATTATAATTAAACTGAAAAATATTTGGAGAATAAAGGCTAATAGGGATAATTTGAAGTTTATAAGAATTAGAATAGTATACAACTTAAATTTTATTTATCGAAGTGGTTTAGTAGAATTTTTAGTTAATACATATAAAAATCCAAGAGCGGTAATATTATTTGGAAGCTTTAGGAAAGGCGAGGATAATTCTGATTCAGACATTGACATAGCTATATTAGATAGTAGCGTTAAAGAGTATCAAACATTTAATATTAGAGAGCTATACGAATTTGAGAAAGAAATAAATAGAAAGATACAAATACATTTGTTTAACGAAAGATTAGTTGATATAAATGTGTTTAATAGCATCGCTAATGGAATGGTATTATGGGGGTTTTTAGAAGTAAGGCCTAACGTGATATAAAAATGGATCAAAACTTAATAAAAAATTATTTAGAAAAAGGAAGCCTAGTGAAAAGATCTCCAGATATAAACATAGCTAATTCTTTAATTCAAGTAGCAAAGATTACTGCAAATTCTGTCTTGGAGATCCCTTTAAAAGAAAGTAATGCTATAGTGATATTTAGGGAATTATATGAAGTGCTTAGGCAAATTGGAGATGCTAAATTATGGAAAATGGGTTATGAAGCGAGGCAGCATGAACCGAGCATTAAAGTTTTGATGGACGTTAAAATAAAGAATAGTTTTGTTTTGAATAATTTGGATAGATTTAGGATGATAAGAAATGATATGAATTATAGGGGATTTAAACCAACACTGAATCAATCACAAGAAATACTTGATTTCTGGAAAAAGTATGGAAAAGAATTTTTGGAGTGGGTTAAATCTTAGTAGAAAGTAATCATAGCTACCTATTCTCAGGCAGCATCATAGTAAAAAATTAACAGCAGTCAATAATTTTCTATATTACTTCCAATTTAAGATATATTAAAAAATATCTATTATTTATCACAAGAGTGTATTTAAATAAACATTAAAATATTAAAAAGATTATGGACGGAGAGCATAGTTTAGAATTAAAAATAAAAAAATTACATCCTGATGCATGTATACCAAGTTATGCAAAACTTGGCGATGCTGGACTTGATTTGTATGCAATTGAAGATTTCGTTATCCCTGCAAGAAGTAGATATACAGCCAGAACAGGCATTGCAATAGAGCTGCCTGTAGGTTATGAAGCACAAATAAGATCAAGGTCGGGGTTGGCAAGCAAGCACGGAGTTAACGTTCACAACAGCCCTGGGACAATAGACTCTGGGTATAGGGGAGAGGTCATGGTTATATTAATGAATCATGATGATAAAGATTATAATGCAAAAAAAGGTGATAAAATAGCGCAGATGATAATCCATAAACATGAAATAGCTAAAATTGTTGAAAATGAAGACCTATCAAAAACCGAAAG
>JACPNH010000004.1 GCA_016185565.1 Candidatus Woesearchaeota archaeon
AAAAAAACACAAATATATTGATATTTAGTATCTCTAAATTTAAATTCGGTATATTGTATACCCATTCATGAACAAAAGTATTTGGAAGCTCGTTCAAGAAAGTATTTAATATGGTGCCGATTATAATGCTGCTGACGAAATTAAATTTTTTGTTTATTATCAAAAAAGATTCATATAGCAAGAATAACGCAAATGGATACCCAATTATGAAAACATTAACAATATTATCGTATAGACTATATTTGGGATAAGACCATAAATCTAAAAAGTAATTAAAAATCACTTCTATTGATATTCCAATTACCACATAATAAAAATATTTTTTTATCACATCAAATTTGTCTTTTTCAAATTTTTTAATTAGCGATTTATTAGTAATATGATAGGTGACATATGAAAGAAAAATAGTCGCCCCAATTGCAAAATAGCTATACCAGAAAATGTTATCTAAATATATAGCAGAAAAAATACCATATAACGCTATAGTAAGTCCTAACAAACCAATGATTGCATATTTTCTGAACATTAATTCACCTCTTCTTACTTTTTTAACTATATTTCATTTGTTTAAAAATGTTTTCTTATTAAATTGTAACATATAGAAATTTAATATTCTTTATAGCTTATTGGTGGCAACATAGTCAAGAAAAAAGTTACCGGTCCTGTATAAGTTTCAAATCTTTTGTAATTTCCTTCTTTTAGATCTTTTCTTTTGAGCTCTATTATTTCCCTTCCAGTTAATGAAGTTAAATCATGCTTAGGTAAAAAAATACCGGTTTTTCCTATTCTTCTTCTGTAAAAAAATCTTGTTAAAGGATCGTTATTCCCATAATGAATATCCGATCCCGCAATTTTGGCAGTCTCTGTGTTTAATGTTAATTTTTTTGCTCTTGCATTACTTATAAACATCCATAAGGTGTTATAGCTATTAAAAACTTCTACAGCATCAGCCATTTCAATAACTTCTTTAGTTAATTTATCATCTTCTTTGTTTGTCAAGATAAATTGAAATATAGGATGATTTTTTGTGCAAGGGTGTTCTACGATGGCTATTCCATTTTGTTGATGAATTAGTTCTATTAATTTTCTTGGATCCAAACCATTAGGTAAGAGATTTAGACAACCTTCAGCAGTTACGTGTAAATGAGAAGATGTATGAAGTTCTTGTGATGGGTATACCTCAACTGTTTTATCTTTATTTCTAATCATACTTACTTGTCCCCTATCGTCAATTTCATAGGCTCTAGAATTTCTAACAATATAAACTAACTCTTGATAGCAGAGAACTCTTTCATAAACTTTATCCCATACTGTTATAGCTGCTCTATCAAGTTCTGTTAATAAAGTCTCTATAAATTTTTTTAATCCTTTTCTCGTTTTAATCCTAGGGTAGTGAGCATGAGGGTCGTCGAAAACTTTATCTTCAAGTCTGGGTCTTTCTATTTTAATTAACCCCACTTCATTCATTAAGCCATTCAAAAACCCAAAAATTTCTTTATTGTGCATATTAAAAATATTACAAGAAACATTTATAAATTTATGCTAATATTATGTAAATTAAAATTAAAGAATAATAATTTAAATTTAAATTCCAATAATTTTAAACAACTCACTAAAGTTTATTTCGCAAGCTGCAACCGGAAGTTCCAAGTTCCATTTTTCTAAGACTGATGGATTAATTTCTCCAAAATAGCCTATTTCCTTTCCCCTGAATACAATTTTTGCAACCCTTCCCGGAATAAAGCAAATTTCTTGATCTTTTTCCTTGATTTCATATTTTATGTTTAATGTTTTCAATATGTAATCAACTACTTGCTTCATCTCTGTCAGATTAGCCTTGCTGTGGGTTATTAAAGCTGCAAAATTAACATGCTCTTCTTTTTTGAATACAGTCCCTATTTCGAATATTTTCTGTGGGTATTCATTGTGCTTGTTGTTGCTTGTCACTTCCATTAGTCCTGGAACAAGCCAGCCTCTTAAGACGTTGTATTCCTGATTAACAGAGTTCTTTAATGAAATAAGCTCTTGACTATGATTCGTTTTCTCATTTTGATTTTCTTTATTTGTTAGATGAGGCATATTAACTTCAAGAAATCCCATGCCAATTAATAGGTCTCTTAATTTATCTTTTAGTATCTCAATCTTATTTTCCTCTGCTATAGAATAAAAACTTTCTGTTGCAGGATTAAAATTCTCATAACCATATGCTATGGCAATATCCTCCATTAAATCAAACTGGTGCAGAATGTCAATCCTATAAGCCGGAATTAATACTATTCCTTTGCTGTAAGAAAATCCCATTTTTTCTAATAAATTTTTAATTTCATTTTCCTTTAAATTCAATCCAAGCAATTTGTTGGCATAGCCTGAATTTAGTTTCATTTTGGATGGCATTAAATTAGGCATGATGTAAATTTTTCCGGAATATGAAACATTGGTGGTGTAAATTTTTCCACCCATTTCAGTCATGGTGGTAACTAAAATATTAAGCACTTGATTCAAGAAACTAAGGTCAAAACCACTCACCTCTATGAATACATCTTTTGTTTTTGAAGTTATCTTTCCTGTAGTGTTTGAGTTTATAATGGGCGGCATTGACAAGATTTTATTATTTGAATCTATAAAAACAGGATATTGTTTATAATCCTTTAACAATTCCCAATATTTCTTCCCGGCATCAGTCTCCTTTAAAATTTCAGATGCGTTCATTTCAGCCCCAAAATCTAAAGGCACGAATCTTATGTCTTCCTTGTTCATAGCCTTAAAATGGATAGGTAATTTTATTTTTTCTAATGGATAAACACCAATTGCAGCCTTTTTTCTGTTTCTGCACAATGTAGCATGCAGCTTTTCCTGAAATTGTATAACGTCACGGATCTTCTCATCTGTAAAGTCAAGATTTTTTATTATACAGCAAGCAGTAAAAGGCCTTATGTTTGTTAAGCTTGGATCAACAATAACCTTGTAGTCTGATTTTTTTATTTCATAATTCACTAAGCCTTTTTTTATTCCTAAGAAATTCCTTAATCCCCTGGCTATACCATATTGGCTTAAAAAATCAGGCCTGTTTGGAGATATGTCTAATGTTATTTTGTCTTGTTCAATTTTTTCAACCGGCATTCCCAGCATTTCTATTCTATTAACTAAAAAATCCAGCCTTATTTCTCTTTTAAGCAGTCTAGTTAATTCAGCCTTACTTACCTCAATAGTAGCCATTTTTATTCTATTATTTCTTTTTTAGCTTTTGTCTGAACAATTGTACAGTAGTCTTCTTGATTACTGGGAAGTCTACGCCTTTATAACTGCAAAGCATGCATTCGGTTCTTACGGCTTCTCCAGGCTTTTGTTCCCAGGGTTTTGGTGTTTGTTTTAATGTGATGCTTCCACACTTTGGGCAAACTCTTATTAAGTCGTCCCTATTTTTTAAGAACTCATCTACTTCAGCCATAGTTTTACCTCCCTCAAGAGTTTTATATCGTTTTTGTATAATTCTCTGAAATCATTAATCTTGTAGTAATCCATAATGCTTCTTTCCATTCCTTGGCCCCAAGCCAGAACAGGAACTTCTTTTCCAAGTAAAGGCTTGACAACTTCAGGCCTGAAAATTCCTGCTCCGCCAAGCTCAACCCATTCCTTTCTTTCTTTATTATATACTTCAACTTCAAGGCTAGCTTCTGTATATGGAAAATAGTGTGGCCTGAATCTTATATCTTCAAATCCTAATTTACTGTAATATTTTTTTAAATAGCCTAATAATTGCCTAAAATTTGCATTTTCATCTACTACTATGCCTTCTACTTGTGTAAACTCAAATCCATGTTTCCAATCAAGAGTTTCATTTCTGAAGCATTTTCCGACTGAGAAATATTTACAAGGTAATTGACTCTTTCTTAAGGAAGCTATAGTTAAAGCGCTTAAAACTGTAGTATGGGTTCTTAATACTAATTCACGAGATTTATTTTCATTCCATTTATAGTTCCAGCCTATGCTCCCAGTATTGCTGCCATTTTCATGTACTTTTTTTATTTTATTCACTAGTTCTTTGCTAGGAAGTTTTCCTTGCCCTTCAACAAATAAAGTGTCTTGTAATTCTCTGGCAGGATGATCCTGCGGCGTAAATAAAGCATCAAAGTTCCAGAAGCTAGGTTGTATCAAATTACCATGCATCTCCTTAAACCCAAAATCAAGCCAGATTCTTCTTATGTATGATATGGCCTCATTAACAAAATGTTTCCTTCCTCCAAAAATTCCAGGAACTGAAGTTTCAACATCATACCTTCTGAAAGCTTTTTCTTTCCAGTCCTTGTTTTTTATTACGTCTGGAGTTATGGCTTCAATCAAATCAAGGTCTAGCTTTTGGCTTAGAAGTTGTTTGCACAAATCTGTCAAAATTATTCTTTTGGTTTTCTGTTCTTCTAGCTTGATGAATTCTTTCCTTTTTCTTAAGCCTTCAAACAGAGATTTGTCAAAAGTCTGTATGTCTTCAGTTGTATGCAGCCTTTCACCGAGCTTTTTTAATAATATTTCTTCTGGCAAAAGTTGGTTTATATAGTCTATACCATTATTCGTTAATTTAAACTTAATTTCTTTTCCTTCTTTCTGTATTGTAATAAGGTTTTTTTGTTTTAATATACCTATTCCAGGATTAATGTCCTCTTTTCCATACTTATATTTATGTTTTATTTGGTCTAAAGTTAAAGCCTTCTCTTTTAGAATATTTATTAAATTTCTTTCTGGCAGACTATGTTTTGAGTAATAGAGTGCATTTTTGTCCAGCGCAATAATTTGAGTAGAACTGGTTTTTACTTCAACTAATTTTTTGTTTTGCATCCACTTTAATGCATGCACTATTTCATCCTCTTTTAGTTTAGATTTTGCCGAGATTTCTGTTATCGTAATATTGTCATGTAAAAATGGAAGAATTTTCCTTTCTAAAGTGTGTAGTGAATGAGCCAGTTTTTCAAGATCCATGCCTAAAAACTAGGTTGTGTTATTTTTAAATCTTTTTATATATCATGCTCTGTTGAAAGTATTATTTAATTATTATATGTATATTCTATAATATATATTTTCTAGACAATTCTCACATCTCACTGCTCGCGCGACAGACTTATAAATATGCATAGCTTAATTAATAAATACTAATCATGATTGAATGATTATTAGTACAAGATACTAATAAGATGTAATATAACAGGATAGAATGCCTGAACTTTTGTCTGCAAATTAATGCAGACTATAATGCTTCAAGGAATATCTTGAAGATGTCTCTAGACTATATGTCTAAAGACCGGGCTACTGGCTTAAGCCCCTAAAATCGCTCAAGAAGCGATAAGTTGAACAAGATCTTTGTAAGATCATACATTTTCAACAGAGCCTATATATCAGAAAATGGTGTTTGTTGATAAAATATCATTTACCTAAAGGTCTATATTTTCGTAGGGCAATAGGTTAATATAGCCTTCTACAAATATATGTTTGCTTTTGCAGTAATTATGAACTAATTCGTCTAGACTTTTGCTTAATTTATTTAGAGTATCAAAATTTTCATTATCTTCAGGGTCTCCTTTTAATTCAGCTAGAGTGGAAAAAGCAACTATTCTGATATTGTTGCCTCTGACATTAAATGCAGAAAAATCTCTTCTCATCTGGAACAAATAAGTGTTTTCTGTTAATTGCTTTTTATACCATGCAGTAGACCCTACAGCATATCCATCAAATGGCCTGTCAGAAATAGGCACATCTCCAACAAATTCTATTCTCTTTAAACTTTTTGTATCTCTATATTTTTTACCACCGTCTTTCCTTATTTGTTGTAATAAACTGTCGTATTCCATTTTTTAAAAGAAAAATTAGTTTTATCTTACCACTGATATATATTCATAGATTTTGGGTTTACGTTCAATAATTTTTTGTATATATGCTTTTTGGCTCATGTCTAATAATGTATCTATTAATAAAGCAGATCTTAAACCTATAGCGGACTCCAAATTTCTTACGCCTCTTAAATCAGCATCTAATAAGTTAGTAGCACTAAATTTAGCTCCTTGGACATCTCCATTACTCAATACTGCACAAGCAAGATTTGAGCCAAATAAATTTGCATTCCTGAGATTAGCTTCTGTTAGTTTAGCAGAGTAAAAATATGTAAATAATAAATGAGCGTTCTCTAGATTTGCTTGCTCTAAGTTCGATTTTTCAAAATCTGTTAATAACATATTTGCACCACTGAAATTGGCTCTAGTTAAAATAGAAAATTCAAAATTTGCGTAACTAGCTAGCAAAAATGGCAAATAAATACCATCGGCTTTTAAGCCACTCATTTTAGAATAATTTAAAACCAATATAGGATGCTCTTTGTCTGGTTTTTGTTCTCTTAAATACTTATTAAGTGCTTCATAATCATCTTTGTATTTAGTTAAGTCACAATAACCATTCTCATCTCTTTTTAGCACAGTAAATGACAAATCTCTTTCTTTCTTTTCTAGTATTTGTCTTATCAATTCTTTTCCTGATATCGGTATGCCTCTTCTTCTGTATGACCTTATTTTTGCAGGGATTATTTTTTTGGGTTTTTTCATTTTCAATAATTTCTTCTATTTATACCTTTTCTAATTTACTCCAAGTATTCTCGAATAAATTGTTTAAAGCATTTGAAAAGAAAGGACTGTTTATCCACACAGCAGTATCATAGCTTTCATGAACATTTTCATCGGAGTTGAGCATGAATACCATTTGCTTTCCATCTATAATAACAAATCTTCCTTGCATGCTGTTGTCAATTTTTCTGACTTCTGCTATCTGGCCTAATTCTTTTGTTATTTTGTTATCTTTTAAATTGTCTTTTATTGGAACTGCTATTTTTATTTTTACGCCTTTATTGCTTAATTTCTTGAATAAAGAACCAAAGTTTTCATATTTCCTATTGAGTTCAGCTGCTGATGTCAGAATTAAAACTTCTTTTTGGGCAGATTCTAGCATTAATCCTATTTGATCATAAATATTTCTTCTTCCTTTAATTGCCCCGCTTATTAACATAGGATCAATATGAGTTATCCCGTTTTTGTATAATAAATTAAGTTCATTAAAGAATTCATCTTTCTCCACGTTTTCAAGTGATTTTACTTGTGCTAGAGCCAAATCCTGTAATGATTTTTTAACTCTTTTTACAACTTCATCTGGCTTTACCGCAATGTATTTTATAGGCTTTCCTAGCTTCATTACCACAAATCCTATTTTTTCAAGAGATTCAAGAACATCATAGCACCTAGATCTAGGAACATCTGAAATATCACTCAACTCGCCTGCTGTAGCAATGCCCTTGCTAAGTAAAGCTGTCCATATCTTGACCTCATAAATATTAAGATCAAATGCGCTTCTAAGCTTTTTTAAAAATTCATCGTTTACTATCATTTTGTTTTACCTTATTACTACCATACAATCATAAAGAACAAGTATATAAAGCTTTCGGTTTTATACTTCTCTATGGTAGTAACAATTTAATTTTTGTCCTTTAACCCATAAACAAAGTTTAGTCCACCCAAATTATTATCGACTGTGCAAACTTTAACATCAACCATACAATTTTTCAGGCCAATTTCTTTGAATAACCAGCCATATGTTTATTTTTATTTATCTATTTCGATATAACCTTTTTTTGATATTTTATTTTTAAATCCAAAACTGTTATGACCAAAGTTTATTAATAAATCAACATTAACAGTTTCTAATCCAAGAGGAACATCACAAGCTCCCCAATTAGAGTTAAGCCAGATAACTATTTTTGCCATAGTATTTTTTTCAAGATAAGAAGCGATTTCAGTTGCCATTGGTTTTAAACCATCTGGCAATTGGATGCAGACTACCTTGGCTTTTTCTTTCTTTATTATTTGTACTGCCTTATCAAGGTTTAAATCATATTCCATAAAACTATATTAATAAAGCGAGTTTTTAAGTGTTACTGTTTTTTC
>JACPNH010000015.1 GCA_016185565.1 Candidatus Woesearchaeota archaeon
AAGTAGATGAATTAATAATTCATGAGGCTGTTTTGGCTGAACTAGAACATCAGGCAAATCAGGGCAGAGAAATAGGATACCTAGGACTAGAGGAATTAAAAAAATTAAAGTCATTAACTGAAAAATATGATTTTAAAATAAAGTATCTCGGTGTAAGACCAAAGGCAGCCGAAATAAAGCATGCCTCTTTAGGAGAAATTGACTCTTTAATTAGAGAACTAGCCTATAATGAGGATTCTGTGTTGATTACAGCAGACAAGGTGCAGAGTGAAGTTGCTTTAGCAAAAGGAATGAAGATTGTGTTTATAGAAAAAGAGTTTGTAAAAAAGAAGCTTAAGTTTGAAAAATATTTCAATAATGAGACTATGTCTGTGCATTTAAGGGAAGAAACCTTTCCATATGCAAAAAGAGGATTGCCTGGAAATTGGCAGTTTGTACAATTAAGCAGTTCTAAAATGAGCCAGGAAGAAGTACAAGAAATAGCTAAAGAACTAGTTGAGGAATCAAAATCTAGGAAAGACGGCTTTATTGAGATTGAGAGAAGAGGCTCTACTATAGTCCAACTGGCTGATTTTAGAATAGTTATTGTAAGACCGCCATTTTCCGACGGCTGGGAAATCACAATAGTAAGGCCAATAAAAAAAATGATCTTGCAAGATTATAAATTAGACACAAAAATCATGGCTAGAATAGAAAAAGGTGCTAATGGAATACTAATAGCCGGTAGCCCGGGTGAAGGAAAGTCTACTTTCGCATCAAGTTTAGCAGAGTTTTATGCTGCCAAAAATAAGATTGTGAAAACCCTCGAGGCTCCTAGAGATTTGCAATTAAGTGATTCGATAACACAATATGCAATCACATTAGGTAGCAGCCAAGAAATTCATGATATATTGCTACTGTCAAGACCAGACTACACTATTTTTGATGAAATGCGCAACAAGGAGGATTTTAGCCTGTTTGCTGATTTGAGATTAGCAGGAATAGGCTTGGTAGGAGTTGTTCACGCTACAAATCCTATAGATGCAATCCAAAGATTTATTGGAAAGATGGAAACTGGCATCATCCCAAGTGTAATTGATACAATAATCTTCATAAAAAATGGAAATATAAGCAAAGTACTAACTGTAAAGATGTCTGTAAAAGTACCTAGTGGAATGACTGAAGCAGATTTAGCAAGACCTGTAGTAGAGGTTACTGACTTTATAACTGGAAATTTAGAGTATGAAATATACAGCTATGGCGAAGAAACTGTCGTTATACCTACATCTGAAATAAAAAAGCCTACGAATGCAATACAATCTCTTGCAAAGAAATACCTAGAATCTGAAATTAAAGATTACAGTAAGCAAGCTAAAGTAGAAATTTCTAGTGATAATAGGGCTACTATATACGTTCCAGAATCTGAAATTGCAAGAATAATAGGCAAGCAGGGCAAGACTATTTCAGAAATAGAAAAAGGCTTGGGTATTGGAATTGATATAAAAAGTCTTGAAGCAGTAAAAAAAGAGCAAATAAATTTTGATATTTTTCAAACTAAGAAGGCAGTTATACTAAAAACCAGTCCAAGTTACAGCAAAAATAATGCATCTGTATATGTAAATGGAGACCTTATATTTTCTGGGATATTAAATAAGTCTGGTGAAATCTTGATAAATAAGAAATCTGAATTAGGAAAGTTCTTGAGTGATGCTATTAATTCTAAGCAGAAAATGGAAGTGAAGCTATAGAAAGAATATCGAAAACTATTTAAAAAATAATAACATTTTTTTATATTTATGACTAAGAATATAGAAGAGTCAATAGGGCATGCTGCTACAAAAATTGCAAACGATATTAATGCTAATGCGATTATTTCTATAGAGAGGATTGAGGAGCAAGGATTTGATGAAATTCCTTATCATATAAATGTCAAGGTAACAATCTTCAAGCAAGTCAGGAAAGGCGTTTATAAAAAAGTAGAGTATGAGACAAAAATAAGAAAACTAGAGTCTGGAAGTGTGAATCCTATTAAAGAAATATTAATGGAGGGCATTAATAAAGATTACATAGAAAAGGGCGACAGGGTAGTATGTGTGCAAGATGAATCATTAGGCACTGGATATAAAGGATTATTGTTTATTTTTGATGTAGACAAAATATTCTTTGATATTTCCACCCATAATTTAGCTGAAAATATAAGCTCTGATGTCGTTGAATCTGTAATAAACATAGCCTTAGAAATAGCTAAAGAAGGGAGAGAGGGTAAAAGAATAGGAACAGCCTTTGTAATTGGAGATAGAAACGAAGTTGGAAAATTCATACGCCAATTAATTATTAACCCTTTTGCCGGATACTCAGATCATTCAAAAAAAATTACTGATCCTTTAATGAGGGAAACAATAAAAAACTTTGCTCAATTAGACGGGGCTTTTGTAATTGACAGAAATGGGGCAATATTAACAGCCGGAGCTTATATTGACGTCGAAGCAAAAGAAGTTGATTTGCCTCCTGGATTTGGAACAAGACATAGAAATTGCGCAGCATTGACCAAAGAAACTGATTCTATTGCAGTTGTTGTTTCTGAATCTGGCGGGGTTGTAAGAGTTATAAAGCAGGGAAAAATTATAATGAAGCTGCCTGAGTGAGAAGTTTTAAAAACGCATATTATTTAGATTTTTCTTATGCCCGCGTAGCTCAGCTCGGATAGAGCAGCTCTTTTTAAAAAGCTGAAACTCCTAATGAGCAGGCCGAGGGTTCGAATCCCTTCGCGGGCGCCTATTTGAAGACGTAGATAAATAGCAAGTTTTATATACTTATTTACCTTATTTACCTTATAATTAGTGGAGGTACCCTTTAGGAAATGGTTAATATGACATTAGCATTATCGGATAAATTGCATAGTAAAATGAAGCAATTTTCTGATATAAAATGGACAGAGGTCGCTAGAAACGCCATTGAAAAAAAGATTAATGATTTAGAGACGTTGGAAAGATTAGTTGCTAAAAGCAAATTATCTCAAAGAGACGTGGAAAAATTTAGCAAAAAAATAAAAGTTAGTTCTGTCAAAAAGTTCATGAAAGAATGATAATTGTCGTAGATAGTAATGTATTGTTCTCTGCACTGGTTAAAGTTTCATTAACTAGGAAGATTATATATGAAATGGATGAAGATTTGGTTTTTCCAGAGTTAATTTTCGAGGAATTAAGAAGAAACAAATTAGACTTAGTTAAGAAATCCAAATTAAGCGAAGAGGAGTTTGATGAAACTTTAAGATTAATATTAAAATGTGTAAGAATAATCCCTACAGTCCTGTTATTACCATACAAAAAAGAAGCATGGGATCTAATCAAAGAGCATTCCCCAGAAGATGTGATTTTCGTAGCCTGTGCTTTAGCATTCGACAATGCTATTCTTTGGTCTAATGATAAGAAATTAAAAAGACAAAATAAAGTGTTGGTTTTGAACACACGAGAAATAAAAGCAATGATCAAAAGTGAAGGCAAATGAGAAAGACAAAATGTGATTACGAAGGAAATTGCAATAATAAAGCATACGCAGAAGTTTACCCAAGTCTCTTAGGAGGAAAGTATAAAGGAAGAGGTTGGAGCTATTTATGTAAAAAACATTATTCACAAGAACTAAAACGTTTCAAAGAAAAATTACCAAGTTATATAATTAAATAAACTTGTTCTTTGCTAGTATATCACCAATAACACTTAATAACTCTCTAGCATTCTTGATGGATTCTCCCGCAGGTTCTATATTCATCTTAGGAAGTCTTTCGTAAGCAGCATAGCCTCTTTTTTTCTTCTCTTCAGAAAGGCTTGAAAATAATTCTAGTGCCTTTTCTTCCGTCTCTCCATACATCACAAACAAGTCATCGGCTAATTCATGTGTATTGATGAAATTCTTCCCAAAAGCATAGTAAGTACTCATATGAACATTGCTAGATATTTTTATCTTTTTAGTAGCTAGTAAAGCATTTACAGCATGAAACATTGTATAATAAGAGGCTTGGATTGTCCAATCGTAAAAAGTGTCCTGTTCACGAAGTTTTAATGTATTTTTAATAGACTTGTTATTAGAAATTTCAAATGTAGTTGTTGCATGCTTAAGATTGTTCTGGGCTTTTCCAAACATCAGTCCAATTCTTCTGCTGACATTTGGATCTTTCTCCTTTATTGAACCATTGCTTACTAAATTCATATACTCTTTTTCAATTTGATCTTTATCTATATTCATTTTAGTACCTCTTGTATTATTTGATAATATATCTCGGCTCCATAAAATATTATCTTATTCTTGTTTATTTCAAGGCTTACTGTAAATTGTGTTTTTTTATTTAAAGATTCTATAAATTCATCAAAAGATAAAATAGTTAAATCTATTTTATTCTCAAGCTCTGGAAAATATTTGTCCTTGAAGTCCTTGAAGTCCTTGAGTTTTGATGACTCCGTAAATATAAACAAATCTATATCAGATTTCTTGTTTGTTATCCCAGTTACTTGGCTGCCAAACATTCCTATACATATTACTGGAGAAATCCTCTTGGCTTCTTTTATTAATCTGTCTATAAAATGGAATTTGGCAATCTTCTCTTTGGAAGTTTGCTCTTCTACAAAACTAAGATATATTGGTAATTCATTTGAATCTAAGTTTAAAGAACAGATGCTTGAGCTTCCAATACTTTTCAATTTCAACAGACTTTTTTTCTCAAGATCCTTGACAGCATCATAAGTGTTTGGGTAATGTTCATCAATTTCTTTTGATAAGTCCAGTATGCTCATATTCCAATCAAATTTCTTTGTAAATACTCTGAGTATTTTAGCTTCAAGATTTGTTAGTTTTATTATTTGAGTCATTTTATAGTATATTTACTATAAATGTATAGTATATTTACTATATAAATGTTCCCATTTTTAATATTATAAAATTTCAAAATGTAAAAATAAACAAAAATAATTCAAATCCCTTCTTTTGCTACCTAAAAGATAGGTACCCTTCGCGGGCGTATCTAATAAAGGTTTAATTTTTTCAATTCAAATCCCTAGCTATTCTCGGCGGGAGCACTTTCTATATTTTAAAAAACGGAAGTTTTATATATTTGTAGGAATTTCCTACTAGTATGACAGAAATAATAACAGTTGGGGAAAAGGGACAAATAGTTATTCCAAAAAAGATTAGAGAAGAACTCAAAATAATAAAAGGTACAAAATTAATTATTACAGAAGATAAAGATAAGATATCTATCAAACCTATAAAGATTGATGAGAGACATTTGTTAATGTTATTAAGTGAAACTTCTCTTAAAAAAACTTGGAATAACAAATATGATGAAAGGTGGGATGATGTACTCTAGAGGTGATATTGTTGTTATTAATTTTCCATTTTCTGATCTTGTTAACTCAAAGAAACGGCCCATGTTGGTGATCGGTGAGAAAGGTAATGATATTATTGGATGCGCAATAACAAGCAACCCGGACAGCCAAGGAATTTCAATAGATGGCTTTGAAGAAGGATCTCTTGCATTCAAAAGCAAAGTAAAATATTGGCATATTGCCACATTTCTTAAGTCTTTAGCAGTTAAGAAAATAGCTAAAATATCCAAAAAGAATTATAAACAAATCATAGATAGTATTAATGATTTAATTAGCATATAAATATTACAAAATACTGGCCTTGTTTCATTTGCTGGAGTTTAATTTTTTAACTTTATAATGTAATTGAGTAATATTATTTGACACTTTTTTAATGTCTAACAATTTCAATTTAGTTATAAAATTACCCTCTGCAAATAATTTTATACCGTTTCCTAATATAATTGGCTCTACATTTAATATTATTTCATTAATCAAACCTTCTTTAATAAAAGATGTGTTAACTCTTGAACCACCACTCACTAATACTTTTTTAAATCCAAGCGATTTAGCTTTATTAATCGAATCTGTGGGTGAACTGGCAATTAAATAACTTTTATTAACTTTAAAATTATTATTTTTAGAAATAATTATTTTTTTAGCTTTTATGTCATCAAAATTATAGCCTTTCCAACTACTAACGACTTCATATGTTTTTCTACCTACTATGAGACAACCGATTTCTTTAGCTATTTTACTAAATATAAACCAATTTTTATCTGATAGGAAATCTTCTTCGCCACTAGTTCTAGCAATGTAACCATTTACACTCATTGCCATGTATAGTATAACTTCCATTGTTAATAGAAACATTAATAATGTATTTAACTTTATTTATAAACATGTATCATAGACAATAGAGTGTTTCGTATTGTTTATTTAACGTACTTCGCGGGCATCCTTACTTCCAAATTTTGCAAATTAATACAATATAATGAGGCTGCCAGGATTTGAACCTGGGTCTCCTGGTCCCTAACCAGGAAGGATAACCAAGCTACCCCACAGCCCCAAGAGATTATTTAAATTATTAAAAGTCTAAATCATCTCACCTTAAAGAATTTTTCTGCATATTTGCATTCATTATGGATGCCTTCTGCCTTGGCTTTAAAGATTACAGTGGGCAATAAAGAATATGCACCTTGTATCTTTTGGCTTTTAAATACTGTAATAGCTTTCAATTTCGTTTCAAAGGTATCTGATATATCAACAACCAATTTTGCAACATTTCTTTTATTAAATATGTTTATTGGATTCCAGACATCAAAAGTAAATATATCATAACCTCTATAGCCATCTGAATTTGTTGCTCTCATCACGATTTTATTAACAATTTGATGATCTCTGTGGGGGTCTGCGCGAGCATGTGTAAATATTTTACTGGGCCTGTATTCATCAAGGATAGACCTTATCTTTTCTATTAGTTGTTTGTTATTTATATGGCTCATCAATTGCCTGTCGATTAATCCTAAAAAAATAAATTTCTTTATACCAAGAATTCTTTTAATTTTGTTTGCTTCTTTAATTCTTATATCAGTTATTACTTCTTCTTTAAGCAACGGGTTGCTAGCCTGTCCTGTTGTAAAAACCACTACTATAACATTCTTGCCTTCTTTTGAATATTTGGCTATAGTGCCCCCCATTGCGATGCTTTCATTTGAAAAAAGCAGCTTATTTAAAATTAATGGTGCGCCGACCGGGAGCTTCGCTTTTTCTTAAGTATCGAACCCGGATCGTCTGCTTGGAAGGCAAAAATTTTAACCATTAAACTATCGGCGCATTAGGCAAAAAGTCAAGAAGGAATCTTATAAAGCTTTCTAATTATTTTTGTTTCTTCTGTAGTGCTGCACAATATAGAATCCAACAATCAAGGCTATAACAACGATGAAATTAATCCAGTCAAAAAAAGGAACTTTAATTTTTCCAGATAATAGACATTGTTTATCAGGCCCTGTAACTTCGCTTATCTTCGCACTGGTTGTTATATTATATTTTATAGTTGTCTCGTGATAAACACCAAATTGGTCTCCCGGATTACTGTCTTCTAGACATGGGGATTTTATTAATACAGTTCTTACCCCACCACTAACCACAGTACACGAATTACAATCTATGTTGCATGTCCATCCAGACGGGCATCCTGAATTACTTGCTGTTGGGTCGCAGAGTTCATTTGGTTGTTTATTCCCGTCTCTACAAGTACTAGTTCCTCCATTTCCTGGTGGGTTGTTTGGGTCTGGTGTTGAGTTCACAACCATCATTTGGCTTAATTTTCTATCTTGGGTGTTGATTAAATGTGCCATAAAATAATATTCATTGCTGTCAAATCCACTAGCGTCAAGATGGTCGTTGTCGTTATCAGCTTCTGTTTTTGAGCGCCACATTACACTTGCTTTGTTATTAGAGCCAAAATTTATTATTGCGTCTGTATTTTTTTTAAAAGTAATACGTCCAGTGGCACATGATACACCACTTGGGGTTGGCGCAGGATTTGTGCAATCGTCACTTTCCCATATAGAAATATTCAATGTCAATGTTGTTGGGCAATTTTGTCCTACCACAACTAATGCGTTATCAGAATTGTTCATCACAACCCATTCATCAGGGTATGGAACAGATGAGGGGTCTACTGCCCAATACGCATTAATCAAGCTACAAGATACTGAAGGAATGCATTCTCCATTTAAGCACCCATTTGAACATGGGTAAACAAAGTTTGAAGCTGTTAAATCTGTTTCAGTCTGGCAATAATACTCTTGCAAGTTTGTTGAATCTATACAATTGTCTGTTCCTTGAGGCACAGAATTTACGCTTACTGTTCCTTGTACTGCATAGTTTCTTGTGGGATATGCACCTGAGTCAGTATCAGTGCATGATGAAGAACTGGTAATACAATTGCCGCCTGCATCTAGTGACTGGCCTAATTTGCAACATTTTGTTGTTATGCTATTAGATGCTGTGACTTCATTTGGATCATCTCCACAGCAACCTGGTTGATTAATAAATGTGTATTCACCAAATTGTTCGCTAGTACCTGAAACCAGCCATTTTAATGGAGCAGAGACTTCATTATTAGGGTCATTTGGATCAGCCGCGTTATAGTAACAATTA
>JACPNH010000030.1:0-29066 GCA_016185565.1 Candidatus Woesearchaeota archaeon
TTCCAAAAATGTTTTTAATGAGTTAAATGAGCCATTAATTGATCTGCATCTCTTATCATGTAGCCTATAATAATAATACCAACCATGCTTTAAAGGAAAATTTTTTATCATTATACCTCTTTTTTAGTATTTCTTAATAGAAATCAGCTTCAGTTTATAAATTTTAGCATAAATTATAAACGTACGATAAAAATTAAAATATCTTCATAGAAAGGTTTTTAAATATAATTAAAGTACCGGAATAAAATGAATTTATCATCTGATAAAATAAAAATATCTTTAGTTATACCAACATTAAATGAAAGCAACAATATAGAAAAACTGCTTGATGATGTTTTCTTTGTTTCAAAAAAAAACAAATTAAAATTAGAAGTTATAATAGTTGATGATAATTCTAATGATGGAACTTTTGATATTATAAAAAGGGTAAAAAAAGATAAGGGCTACGATATTAAAGCAATCTGTAGGAGAGAAAAGAAGGGGCTCGCATCTGCAATATTAGATGGAATTAATGTTTCTACTGGTGATATAATAGGATTTATGGATGCTGATTTAAGCCATCCGCCAGAAAAAATATTAGATATGACTAGTCCTATATTAAAAGGCACTACAGAAATAACCCTTGGTAGCCGCCTGATAAAGGGCGGAGGTGTAACTAATTGGCCTGAAAAGAGAAGATTCACATCCAGAATAGCCACGATACTTGCAAAACCTGTTACTAAGGTGTATGATCCAATGTCAGGATTTTTTTTCTTTAGGAAGGAAGTTATTGACGGCGTTAGATTAATCCCCAGGGGTTATAAAATAGGATTGGAAATCTTAGCAAAGGGAAGTTATAACAATGTCTTAGAAGTCCCTTACATATTTAAAAACAGAAGTGATGGGAAAAGTAAACTTGGAATGAAACAAAACATAGAATACATAATACAGCTCATTGATTTATATTCGTTTACAATTAGAAAAAAAATCTTTTTGCCACTGTTTGATTCACTAAGAGAAAGCTATCATTATTCACGCTATAACAAAGTCAAAAGAGTGTTGCCTTTTAATGAAGAATTATTAGACATTGGGTGTGGGAAGCCCTGTAACTCTATGGAGGACGGCAGTTTTATAAAATTTTTAGGATATGGAACCGGTATGGACATTAAGAAGTGCACAGGATTTAATTTTAAACAAGGCAGTATAACAGATATCCCTTTCGGAGCCAATAGTTTTAGTGCTGTAACAGCAATGGAAGTTTTAGAACATGTTGAAGATAGGAATTTAGCATTAAAAAATATTACTTTTTAACATATTTTGGTGGATTTGGACTAGAACTATTGGATACATGTGGAAAGACACCCATGATAAAAATTTTTCTAAGAAAAATTTTTTAAGTGATATAACTAAAAATGGATTCAAAATAGAAAATATCAGTACACATTGGTTAGTGGACATTATAATAAAAACTAGAAAAATAAAAAATGTCTAGTATCACTCAATACCTAACAAAATATTGGAGTTTAAATTACGAGAGCGGCTTATTTGTATTATTAATTTATTTAATATTGTTTTATTTTTTCTTCTTGAGTGGAAAGGAATATGAGTAAACTAAAAAACATAATTTTAGTAACATCAATAATTATAATATTAATAAAGTTAATTGGAAACTTTTTAAATACATTAGGCATAACAAATTACAACAAATTAATATGGGGGTTTATAAATTTGAATATACCTCCAATAATAGAGTTAACATGGACCATTCTCGGATTATTTATTTTAATTATTATTTGTATCCCTAAAATAAATAAAAAAATACTAAACTCTATAGAAAATAATAGGATTGTAGATAGTTTATTTTCAAAAATAAATATAAAGGGTTATCTTTTTGTTTCTTTACTATTTTTTTTAGTATTCAATCTATTTCCAATTATAAACTACGAATTGGGTGATGCTGGTATTTTACCTGAAGAGGCATTTACTATACCCGCCTCCAGATTTTGGATGAGCTCTCCTATTAGTTCATATACTGATTACCTATTCTATAAAATTACTAAACCATTAATTGGATGGAAACCTATTGAGTCAACAAGCTTTTTAGTGCACATTTTAGGCTTAATATTTATAATTCTGGTATATTTATTTTCCTTCCTAATGGGGCGAAATAAAACACAGAGATTATTAGTTTTTATGTTTATTACCTCGATGGGTATAATTGAATTCTTTTTTGGATGGTGGGAAGGAACATCCAGATTGGCATTTACAATTTTCTTATTTATATTAATTTCCACTTACTACTTAATGAAGAAAAATGTAAAATTGTTATATCCGATTTTAGCGATGTGGTTATCTTTTTGGAGCCATCTAGCTGCATTTTGGATTTTACCTTCCTTGTTGCACTTGTATTTTGTAGACACTGGAATAAAAAAACTAAACGCCAAAAATTTTTTTAATGAAATATTTAACATAAAATTTATTAGATTCATAACTCCTTTCATCATTCTAACTATACTCTTGTTTGCATACATGGAACTTAATTTATATTCTAGTTTTGGTGTACATCTCACAAATATAGAAAAAATTAAAGTGGGAAACACTTTTGGAGGTGGTGATGGTATATTGTTCCTGCCTTTATTTGTATTAAAATCTCCATGGGAATCTTATAAAATGATTTCTACAGGCCACTTAATATCATCATTAAATGAAAATATACTCGCAGGAGGCATCGTTTTATTTCTATTTTTATTTCTATTTTTAACGCATAAAAAAAAGATAAACTTTAAGGACATCATGGTAATGTTCTTACTTATAATGTTTAGTTTCTTCTTCTTATTTACAGTAACATTAAATATAGAATACCAAGAAAAATTAGGGTGGGATTTATTTGCTCCAGTAGCTTTAATCTATGGGTCATTATCTGCCTATATCTTATTAAAATATGTTGATCAAGAAACTTCAAAACAAATATTTTTAATCATAATCACTTCAAATCTTATACTTACAATTCCATGGGTACTAAGCAATAGTTGGCTGTTTGTTAAATAGTCTTATACAAACCTCATTATTTTCTTAAACATCTTCTCATAACCGCTAAAAGATACCAGATGTTTTCCTATATAACTCCATCTTTTTGGATGAGTATAGAACTTCAACAAAAGTTTCTTTTGAAGCCATTTTAATTCCTTAAAGCTTATATCTGGGTTTTCATAAGCTAGATTTTTATAGTAGTCAAATTTTGAGAAATCGTCAGTTATTTTATATTTATCCTTTATAGCGTCATATAGATAAGTTCCCGGCAACGGTGTGGCTATAGTGGCTGTAATTTCAGTAGCATTCAATGAAACTGCAAATTTAATAGTTTTTTCTATCTCTTCTTTCGTTTCACCAGGAGCTCCTAACATAAAGAAACATAAGCAATGAATGCCTATTTCCTCTGCTAATACAATTTTTTCTCTTATACCTTCGAGTTTTATATCTTTATGATATATTTCATCCAAAACCCTTTGGGATCCAGATTCTAGACCTATATGCATCACTCTTAACCCTGCTTGGTACATTATAGTCATTATTTCTTCATCAATTAAATCTATACGGGAATTACACCCCCATAATAAACCCAGCTTTTCTTCTACCATTTTTTTGCAAAATTGCCTAATCCAAATTTTTTTTAGTGTAAATGTATCATCTTGGAAGAAAAATGCTTGTAAACCTGCCTCTTCCTTTAAGTATTTTAGCTCATTAATTACGCTTTCTACACTTCTTGTTCTAAATTTCCTACCAAATAGCTTATCCAAAACCGGTTGGCAGAAAGTACATCTAAAAGAACAACCACGTGCTGAAAATATGCTTGTCCCTTTTAAGTTTGGACTTACACTATCCAATAAATGCCATTTCTTTACATATGTTTTCATATCCAATAGGTCGTATGCTGCAATAGGAAGATTTTCTATATCAGCAGCTACTCCCTGGACTATTTTTGTTCCGGCAAATTTGCCTTTTATAACATCTATTATTGTTTCTTCAGCCTCGCCCATAACTAAGTAATCAGCATAATCAACTAATGTATCAGGTTTTAAAGTTGCATGAGGCCCCCCTATAACAACTTTTTTAGCCATTTCTTTGGCCATTTTTGAAATCTCTATGCAATCATTATACATCATAGTATCAGAATAAATAGCAACCCAACTTGGATTAAATTTTATTAATCTCTCTCTAACATAATCTAAGGATGGATTAAAGGTAGTATCAATAATTTCAACATTAAAATTATTCTTTCTTAAACTAGCAGCTATAAGAGCCATGCCTAAAGGCGGATCACCTGTTTTGTATTTCATCCTAGGAAAAACTAAGCTTATATTCATTTTAACAATTGTTATGTTACAATTTTTAATATTTAAATCTTTCCTTGTTTATATATGCTGGTATATATGCTCCCGCCGGGATTTGAACCCGGGTCGCAAGGTCGAAAGCCTCGCATGATTGGCCGGACTACACCACGGGAGCACAAAGCATAATATCAAATCTGTATGCGAATTGTTTATTTTTAAAACTTACTAAAACTATCCTTTTTTATAAACACTTAGAATTCTACCTATAATGTCTGTTGTTGAATAGCCTTCTACAATAGGTATAAGTACAATTTTTCCACTATTAGACTCCACAACATCTTTTTCTATTATACTTTCAATTGTATAATCAGAACCCTTAATATGTATATTAGGTTTTATTTTAGAAAGCCATTTTCTAGGGTCTTTTTCATCAAACAAAAAAACATAATCAACATACTTCATACTTGAAACAACTTCCAAGCGTGATTTTTCATTATTTATGGGCCTTTTATCTCCTTTATTTTGTTTTACAGAACCATCACTATTTACACCAACAATTAAAATGCCCCCCAGCTTTTTTGCCTGTTTAAACAAGTCTATATGGCCTCTGTGTAAAATATCAAAAACACCATTAGTTGTGATTATTTTTTTATTTTGTTTCTTCAAATTGTTTACAATTTTAACAAGTTCATTTAAAGTGATAATATTACCATACACCATACCAAAGCTTTACATGAATAGTAAAGTATTTATATATTTAGGTTTATTTAAAATACATAAAAAATGAAAACTATAAAACCATATGAAAGTTTAAGCCCTTTGGAGCAAGATGTTTTAAAGATTCTTTGGCCAGACAAAAAACTTAGAGTAAGACAAATATATGGGGTATTATCAAAAAAGAGAGGTGTCGCATTGAGTTCTATAGCGGTAATTTTAGACAGATTATATGAAAAAAATATCGTTGACAGAGGCATAGAAAAAGGCCGTGGTGGTACAAGATACATTTATTTCCCTATGAAAAATAAGGAGGAATTAGAAATTTCTATGATAGAAAACACAGTAAATAAATTGATTGAAAAATTCGGATCTACTGCGATCTCTTATTTTGATGGCAGGTTTTCTAAGGGGGGTAATAAATAATGCAATTATGCATAGAATGCAGTAAGACATTTTTTAACAGTCCAATTAATTTAACCATAGTAATTCTTTCTATAGCTATTGCACTTATAAGTATTATATTATTGAATACAAAAAAATTTGCACTTAAGACAAAACAATATTTTATTTATTCTCACATTTTCTTTCTTGTATTCCCATTCATATTTTATTTATTCTTCAATGGATGCCACAGTTTATTTCCTGGATGTAATAAACTCAGAGCAATTATTCTTATGTTGATTTTGTCTAGTATAATCACTTTTGTTATAGGAATTGTAACAACACCTTTATTATTCCTAAAAAAGATTAAAAAGAAAGCCGCATTAAACAAAAACAAATATCTAGA
Source organism: Candidatus Woesearchaeota archaeon (assembly GCA_016185565.1). Classification (GTDB taxonomy): domain Archaea; phylum Nanobdellota; class Nanobdellia; order SCGC-AAA011-G17; family JAGVZF01; genus JACPNH01. The sequence continues at coordinate 5,815 of JACPNH010000030.1, forward strand.
AAGTTTTGTATCTAAAATATCAGATAGTTTAAAAATAAAAAAGCCTGATATTTATATCATTAAAGATGATGAGCCATATGCATTCTCATATATCAAATCTTCAATATTTATTTCTTCTAGACTATTAAATTTGTTATCAAAAAAAGAATTAGAAGCTGTTATACTTCACGAAGTATATCACACAAAAAATAGTTCTTCTTGGTTCAAGTTTTCTACATTATTCTTAAAAGTATCACCTCTAGCTGCATTTACTAGTATTATTGACGACATAAATAGAGAAGAGGTTAATGCTGACAAATTTACAATATTTACACAGAAAACAAATCGTCATATTAATAAAGCTAAATTAAAGATTAGAAAATATAACTCATCTATTATAAATTAGAAAAGATTATAAAAATTTGTTCTTCCCTACTAATTATGAATATTAAAACCTTAATTACTGAACTTAAAAAGAGTAAAATAAAGATAAGTCTAGCGCTAATCAAAAAGGCGTATTTATTTGCAGAATTTGCTCATCAAGGTCAAAAAAGAGCTTCAAATGAGCCTTATATCAAACATTCTTTAAATGTAGCATTTATTTTGGTAAAATTAGGTATGGATGAAGAAACCATAGTTGCTGGACTGCTTCACGACATATTAGAGGATACGAAAATAACAAGCTCTCAACTAGAAAAAGAATTTGGAAAGAAGACAGCTTCACTTGTAGAAGGCGTAACAAAAATATCCAATCTAAAGTATAGTAATAAAGAAGAAACTAATATTGAAAACTTAAGAAAAATGCTTTTGGCTACTTCAAAAGATTTCAGGGTTATAATTATAAAATTGGCTGATAGACTTCACAATATGAGAACTTTAGAGTATCTGCCTAAAGAAGATCAGATTAGAATAGCAAAAGAAACACAAGAGATTTATGCTCCACTCGCATATAGGCTCGGGATAAGTTCTATTAAGGCAGAGTTAGAGGATCTAAGCTTTAAGTACCTAAATCCAAAAGAGTATGAAAAAATTCTAAGGGGGATTTTAACAACAAGAAAACATCGAGAAATGGTTTTGTTTGAGCTAAAAGATGAGCTTGAAAAAGAATTAAAAAAACACAACATAGATGCAAGGCTCCAGTATAGAGTAAAGAATATATATAGTATCTACAAAAAAATTCATGAAAGGAATTATGAGTTGGAAAACATTCGTGACTTAATTGCATTAAGAGTAATCACAAAAACCATTAGGGAATGCTACGAAGTTCTTGGCATAGTACATCAGCTTTGGAAACCCATTGAGGGCGGTGTAAGAGACTATATAGCAGTTCCAAAATCAAACATGTACCAAAGTATTCATAGTAATGTAATAACAAACCACGGCCTTTTTCTAGAAGTCCAGATAAGGACAGAAGAAATGCATAAACTAGCAGAATCAGGCATAGCAGCCCATTGGAAGTACAAAGGCCTCGAATCAGACGAGAAATTTGAAAAAAGGCTTGAATGGGTAAAGGAAATAGTAAACAGTGAGGATAAAAGCGAGCAACTCCTAGAAACACTAAAGATTGAACTTTTTGGAGATGAAATATTTGTATTTACACCAAAAGGCAAGGTAATAGAAATTCCTATAAAATCAACTCCAGTAGATTTTGCTTATCATCTTCATTCAGACATAGGAGACAGATGTGTTGGGGCAAAAGTAAACGGAAATTTTGTTCCCTTAAACTATGAACTGAAAAACGGCGACGTAATTGAAATAATAACTCAGAAGAATCACAAGCCAAGCAGGGACTGGCTGAAATTTGTAAAAACATCTAAGGCAAGGCAGAAGATAAAACATTATATAAGATTAACTGAAAAAATACCTGTGCAGAGATTCAATAATAAATACGATCGCTTATCTAAATTCAAGTCTATACTAGAAATAAAAGACATGAAAAGTGTGGCAATAAAATTCGCTCACTGTTGTAATCCGATGCCAAAAGACAAGATTATAGCCTTGATTTCTAACAGCAATATTACAACAGTTCATAAAACAGATTGTAGTATATTAAAAACAAAAAAGGGCAGAAAAGCTCAGGCTTCCTGGATACAGGACTTTGAAGCTTCTATTAGCATAAATGTTAGGGCAGAAGACAGGCTTGGCTTGCTAGCAGACTTAATGAAAATATTTTCAAACTCTGGCATAAACGTAGAAAAGGCTAATGCCCATCTACTAAACAATAAAGTTGCTGAATGTAACTTTGAGCTTAAGCCAAAAAACCTCGACAATCTCTCAAGAATTATAGACAATCTAAAAAATGTTTTTGGTGTCAAGAAAGTCTCGATTATCAAGTAAACAATAAAATTTATATATATAATTAGTAAATTTTAATCATGAAAAAGAGGTTTTGGATATTATTTTCTATTTTTGTATTATCGGGAATTTTTCTAAGCCATGCACACGAATCAGAAAGCACAGATTTCTTTTCTAATAAATGGCTCCCTATAGTGTCCATTGCTCTCGGAGTTATTTCAGTAATTTACACCAACATAAAACTAAAGAAAGAATTTAACAAGAAAACAATAATTTTCAGTTTTATCGTATTTGCTGTAATATCAATAACTTCCTATCTTGCAATACAAACAATATACAATAACATAACTTCATTCTCGCAAGGCCCCGTCCACTGGCATGCAGACTATGAGGTCTGGACCTGTGGCGAGTTAATTAATCTTCAAGATCCAAAAAGTCTCATATCTAATAAAATAGGAACTCCTGAAATCCATGAACACAACGACAACAGGATTCATATAGAGGGTTTAATAAAACGCAGAGAAGATGTATTGTTAGGTGCTTTTTTCGAAGACACTGGGGGCGGCTTGACTCACACATCCATTTCAGTTCCTATTCATGATGAAGGACCAAAAACTTGGAGCAACGGAGACTTATGCAACAACAAGACTGGAAAACTATACATGTTTGTAAATGGCAATGTTAATGATGATTTCGAAGAATACCTAATAGCGCCATACCCTGATGTCCCCCCAGGAGACAGAATAAAATTTGTTTTCACAGAAAAACCTCTTAATGAAATAAACAAAGAGTTGGGAAGTGAGCCGTAATGACTGTAGTTCCAGACCTACCAACAATAGGCACCGTTGTTATAACGGCAATTGTAGATTCAATAAACCCATGTGCTATCGGAGTTTTAATTTTGTTGATTTCAACCTTGCTTGGCAGTGCAATGTCCAAAGGCAGGATTCTTAAGATAGGGTTGATTTATATTTCAGCAGTCTATATTACATATTTTCTTGCAGGACTTGCACTGATTTCCTTTCTTCACTATATACCCTTATGGATTACTGAATACATCTCAATCATAGTTGGCTCTGTTGTTATTTTAATGGGCCTTGTTAAAATAAAGGATTATTTCTGGTATGGAGAAGGTTTCTCTTTGCAAATAAATCCCGACAAAGCAAAAAAAATACACAATCTCCTAGAAAAGGTTACTGTTCCTGGTGTATTATTCCTAGGAGCTTTTGTAGCAGGTGTTGAATTGCCATGCACCGGTGGCCCGTATCTTGCTATAACATTTGTGTTGTCTCAAAACTTTAATATCTATGCATTGCTTTTGCTAACACTCTACAATGTGATATTTGTTTTACCTCTAATAATAATATTGATGCTCGCATTTTTTGGTACAAAAATTCAGAAAATTAAAAAATGGAAGCAGTCCAGCAGATCTAAAATGAGATTGGCAATTGGAATATTGCTTGTATTGCTAGGATGGCTCCTAATACTAATAGCGAACAACACAATCAGTCTAATCTAAAATGAAAAAATACCTACATTTAGTGAAAAGGCATGGGCATTTCGAGAAATTTGACTATAGTAAAATATACAAAAGTTGTTACAAGGCTTCGTTGAATGCGCATCTTTCAAAGCAAAAAGCTGCAAAAATAGCAAGCTATGTAGTGAAAAAAATCAAGGAGTTTATTAAGCCAAAGAAAGCTATAACTTCGGATCAGATTTTCAAACAAGTAGTTAAGCACTTGAAGGAGCAGGATAAAGATGTAGCATTCCTATATGAAACCCATAGGGACATCTCATAGCTTGAAATATTAAGATGCCTGCAGCATAATAAACCCAATCACAAACACTGTAATCAATATAATTAGTATATAATCATAAACTTCTCCTCTAAAACCTATCCTATGGTCCTCTTGAGAGTATAGAACAGTAGTTTTTCCACCCCTTATTATTTTTTGCATAAAAGTAATACTGAAAGCATATATAAATATCTTTCTATAGCTTTACAGCGAAAATTTAATAAAAGGCAAATTTGCTTTAAAATGGATGAAAGCGAGAGTTATAGACAATCATCAAGAAACCTATAATGTTAAGGTATTAAAGATTAAGCCAGAAACCTCTCTAAGCTTCAAGCCTGGTCAGTTCATTATGGTTAACCACAATGCTATAAAAGATGGAAATAAAATCGATGTAAAACGGCCATATTCTATCTGTTCTTCACCTCTAAATAAAGATTATATTGAATTGGCTTTTGATATAAAACCTAATGGATTAGTGTCAAGGTACTTATACAACTTAAAAGCAAATGACTATATAGAGATTTCTCCTCCAAATGGTTTTTTTACATTTGAAGATTCAATAAAAGAGAACCTCGTCTTAATAGGCGCGGGTACAGGAATTGCTTCTTTAATTGGTATAATTAGACATGTTAAAGAAAGAAATCTAAAAAATAAAATAACATTGATTTATAGTTGTAAAACCAAAAACGATATTATATACCATAATGAAATTAAAAATATAAAGAACCATTTAAAAAATTTTGATTTTTATATAACTTTAACCCAGGATAATGAATGGAATGGTCTAAAGGGTCGTGTTGATTTTGATATGCTAAAATCCATTATCGATGACTTTGATAATAAATTATTCTATATTTGCGGGCCGCCCCTAATGGTACTTGACATCTCAAAAATGATACAATCATTAGGTGTAGAAAAGGAAAAAATAAAGATTGAGGGCTATGAATAAATTTTGTGCTTATTAGTTAATTTTTTATACTATTGTAATACCAATAAAACTATGGTAAAAAAAGAAGATGTAATTGAAAAATTAAAAACTGTTTATGATCCAGAACTAAATTTAGATATTTGGACATTGGGCTTAGTTTACGATATTAATATTAGTAACTCTACCATAAACATTAAAATGACCTTTACTTTTCCAGGATGTCCTTACGGTCCATTGCTATTAGACAACGTAAAAAAAGAAGTATCAACCATTAAAGACATAAAAATTGTAAATATCGAACTAACATTCAATCCTCCATGGCAGCCTAGCCAAGAGTTAAAGGAAATGCTTGGTCTGTAGTTCCCCAAAAATGATATGCTTAGGAATCGAAGGTACAGCCCATACAATCGCAGCAAGTGTTGTGGATAGCAAAAATCAAATTCTTTCTGATATAAGGGCCATGTACACAACAGAAAAAACAGGCATTATCCCAAAAGATGCAGCAAAATTCATGGAAGAAAAAAAGAATTTAATAATAGAAAATTCTCTTGAAGAAGCAAATCTAACTTTTGATGATGTTGATGTAATAGCCTTTTCACAAGGCCCTGGGCTAGCCCCATCTTTGCTAGTTACACTTAATCTAGCTAAATCATTGGCGTTAAAATATAAAAAGCCATTAGTTGGAATTAATCATATAGCTGCTCATTTAAATTCAGGTTTTTTATTTTGTAATATAAAAGACCCCGTATATGTTTTTGTGTCTGGTGCCAATACACAAATTATTGTGCTAGAATCAAAAAAGTATAGGATTTTAGGTGAAACATTGTCGATAGGGCTTGGAAACGCTTTAGACAAGTTTGGAAGAATCGCCTCTCTCGGATTTCCAGCAGGTTCAAAGATTGAGGAATTGGCAAAGAAAGGCTCTTATATAAAATTGCCTTATTCTGTTAAGGGGATGGATGTAGATTTTTCAGGGATAGTTACTGAAGCCATTAGAAAGTTAAATCAAGGTGAAAGACTAGAAAATTTATGTTTTTCGTTACAAGAGACATGCTTCTCCATGCTAACAGAAGTTACCGAGAGGGCCCTTGCTCATACTGAAAAAAAAGAAATAATTGTTATAGGTGGTGTAGCTGCCAACAAAAGATTTAGTGAAATGCTCAGCACTATGTGCAAAGAAAGGAGTGCAAAATTTTACATCTGTCCCATAAAATATGCCGGCGATCAAGCAACTATGATAGCATATCTAGGATTAAAAATCTTTAAAACAAAAAAACTAACGCCTCTAGAAAAAATCGATATTCTTCCTAGATGGAGAGCTGATGAAATAGATGTGAACTGGAAAAATTAATAGTATTCCTTATTAACAAAAGTTACTGAAGGATTCTGATATGCTGTTTCTAGGTATACAGAATTTGTTTTCACATCGCTAGGATAATTAATTTTCCATATCTTTAAAGGACCTATTAACCTGCCCCTCCATACTACTAAAGGGGCTCCTTTATCTTCATCTATATAAACTAATTTGTATATATCAGAGTCTAAACCATAAATGTAAAGCCTTGCAAATAATGTTCTCCTCACTCTTGGAGATAAGTACAACGCAGCTCCATTTGGATTTATCCTGTTTTGCTCATCTATTGAAGGGATTATTCTTAGACATCCAGATATACCTTTATTTTCAAAATTTATTTCTTTTCCATTTACAAAAACACATTCTAACGGAATTTTAAATTGTTCGCCATTACTAACCACAATTGCAGTTGGTTGAAGCAATACGCTATTATTTCCGGAGTTTGATAGTGGTAACAAAAATGCTCCTATTCCGGATGCTTGCCGTGGAAATAATTTTCCTTGGTAAACAAAATCCTCATCAAAAGGATAACCCCCCCCATAAATCAAGACTGTTGTATTTCTAGTTTCTTGTATATTTGGATCTAAAACAAATGTTGATATCCATGAATACCTGTCATAGTTCTCATCGCTGCCTATACTAGAAAAAGCAGGGTATTTGCCTATTTCATCTGAAATAATCAATAAGTAAGAGACATCGTGAGTTTTCAAGAATGATAAGGGCTCTGTTTGATTTTGAGCAGTAAGCACATGTCTCCCAACATAATAATTCCAAGGACCTATGGCATTTCCACCATCAGTAACAGTAGCTCTCTCAAAACCAGTTTGCACTAAATATCCATAATCCCACCAATGAACAAAAACAGCATCTTTAGGAGTATTTTCCTTTACCCAAATCCCTGCCTGCTGCCATTGTGGATTGTAGATAGGACCTATTGCCTTTGAATTTGCAAGAGTAACTTTCGCAAACCCATTAAATATATAAAGTACCAAAATTACAACAATAACATAAGCAGCAACTTTAACTGCCTTGTTTTTTATTTTCTCGTTAAAAGTTACATAGTCTACTATGCTAAATACTAAAAATGCAAATAAAAAGCTTGGTTTTTGCTCCAACTATACCCAGCAAAAACCATAAAAATATCAAGCTATATTTTTTGTCTATGTTCCTAAGTTGTTCGTAGGTTTCTTTGTCTTTGTAATAGCTTCGAAAGTACAAATAAGCTATATACACTAAAAAAATTAGTATAGAAGCTGAAAGAACAAAGCGTGATAATGAGTTATCTCCATTTAGTCTTGAACTTGGAGAAAATCTGCTAAATACAAAACCTAGAACAAATATTGTATATGCGAAAGTTAATTTCCATTTGTATTTTGTAACATTTTTTACCATATCGAAGAATAACCATATAGAAGCAATAATAACCAGCCAAATAAATAAAGCGCTAAAGTCGCCAAACCAATTTGACACATAAACTTGATGATTCTCTGCTACAGTTAAGCTCCACCTGTTATTCTGCTGTGGGTTAAATAAATGTTCTACAGCCCCAGTAATTACACCTATTATTAAGAATGGACTAAACACAATACTAGTAACTAAAATTATAACAAAAATTGTCACAATAAGTGTAGAAAATGTTATAGGAATGCTGATTTTCTCTAACTTGTCTCTAAACTTAAAAATGTTAATATTGATTATTAACAAGTTTATTAAAGCATAAAGGAATGATAAAAAAACTATTCCCGTTGTTAATGAAGAAAATATTGTTGAAACATGAAATCTTTCTTTCCCAAGAGTTAACATTATTAAAATTGTAGATGCTGTCCATAGAGAATACACATAAAAGTCTCTCTTTTCAAATTTATTTAGTAAAGATTCTAAAAAAGCAAATCCTCCTATAGCTACTAAGGCATAGATAACTCCCCCCCAAGTTAGTGCTGTAAATCCAGTTGCTATTCCGCTAAATAAACCCAGGATTGTAGAATTTATAAATTTCTTAGACTGCCATGCGGCCACAAAAAGATAAAGTGACAAAAACATCAGTGGCATAGCCAAGGCTTCTTTATCAGAAACTCCACTCATCGTTCTAAATAAAAATGCCGGAACTATTGTTAAGCAAATTGTAGCTAATAAAGCTACTCTATAATCAAACAATCTTTTTACTAATAAAAAGAATAAAATTGCTGCAAAAATAAAGGCTATCGCTGGATAAATTAAATCTACATATTCTATTGAAATAGACTTATTAAACAAGTGCAAAAATTTGTATAAATAAGCGATAAAATAGCTCAGAAAACCAAATTCTGATTTCGGATGAAAACCCAATGGATAGTACCTTAATGTATCGATTTCTGGCATAGAGCCATGCTCAATAATGTACTTTGCATACCTTAAGAACGCATGGGCATCTGGATCGGCTAAGTAACCATTTAACAAATCCAAATTTCTTATTCTTATGGAATAACCATAAACCGCAACAATTAAAACGATTAATAGAATAAATATGTACGCCCTATTTTTAAAAAATGAAATTAATTTTTCTTTTCTAGTCTCTAAAATATCCCCCATATTCGAATAAATTTTGGTTAGCTTTAAATACTTTTTCTTTTAAAATTTATGAATTCCATACTAGAAAATGAAAGAGAACAATAAATTACTACTAATTTTTTTGATTTATCTACTTTCCATAGCTCTTTTTACATATTTTTCAAGGACTATTTCATTTCATGACACCTATGAATATGTTACTTTAACAAAAGAATTCGCTGGTATAAACAACATTAATGTTTATACTACGCATTCTTTAATTTTCCCCTTCTTAGCTGCGCAATTATTAAAAATTTTCCCTACCCTGTTTACTGTTAAACTACTAGGATCAATATGGTTATTTTTCACAAGTTTGCTTATTTTCTTATACTCTAAAAACAAAAAAGCATTATACCTGTCTATTTTCTCTCCTATAGCTTGGATCATAAGTATACAATACACACCAATTATACCAGCTACATTTTTTATACTGCTTGCATATGTTTTATTTAAAAAATTTGAAGAAACAAATTCAAAAACAAATTTCGTTATTTCTGGCTTATCCAGCGGATTAGCCATAACCTTTTATTATCCATCAGTGATACCAATATTTTTTTTTATTTTTACATTTATGTTTAATAAAAAATTCTATATCCCATTTTTATATTCAATATTAATTTTATTAGCACTTATACCAGAATTAATTTTAAACTATATTTTCTTTAATTTACCTTTCTACTCAATAATAAGGTACTTTGGAATAAATACTCTAGTTTTGTTGGGCAAATCCTTCAAACTTAATTTTATATATTCCTATTGGTTGCTAATACCAGTAGCAGTAACACCATTCTTATTTAAAATATTAAAACTAGATTTTAAGAAATTTAATAGAGAGCTAATATTTATAGTACTATGCTCACTTTTCTTTGCGATAAGAGGTGCCGACATAAAATATTTTTATTTATTTTCACCCATTATAATATTATTAGTATCACAGTGTTTAAGCAAAAATGAACTTTACATTAATAATCTAATTTCTATTCTTATTATTCTCTTACTAACATCTACATATTTCGGAACAACGATAGATATAAAGATAATAAATGATTTAAATATGATAAAAAAAGAATATCCAGTAAATCAATACTTAACAAGTGACAACAGGGCAAATATGTTTGCTACTTTCTCATGGAATGATTCTCCAAAGTTTATTTGGTTATGGGAATATGAATTACAGCAAAAAAAAGAAGATATAACTAGTAACTATGAAATAAAAAGTAATCCTAAAATAAAAAGCGACAAAGTCCTGTCGATTGATTTAAAGCTGCTAAAAGCAAACACAATCAATTTTAATAAAGATATTTATTTAATAGCTAAAAATGGTGATGCCATACCTAATGGATTTGAACTCATGAAAGTATACAACATATTAAGTGTATACAAAAAAACAAATTAAATTATTTCTTTATAATTACACCTATAGCATAAGCATAGTATTTCTTAAACGGCAATATCTTATCTAACTTCACTATCTTTTCTCTAATTTTTTTTGGCAAAAATTCAGTTTTTGATGACGCTAAAGGAATAAATGCGTGCATGCCAAAGAAACTCTTAATTTTAAATTCATTAAATTCATTTTTAAATCTGAAAAAAGAGTATGGTGTCTCTTGGATGCCCCAAAATAAAGTTTTATATATTTGATAAAATAGACAACATTTATTTGGGACAATAATAACAATCAAACCATTAGGTTTTGTTACTCTTGTCATTTCATTTATTGCCTTTCTAGGATTATCTAAATGCTCAATCACGCCAGAATTATATGTTAAATCAAACATATTATCCTTAAATGGAATGTTTACAACATTGCCCATTCTTACTGTGCCATATTTCTTTGAAAGCTCTAAAGCCTTGTCTGATATGTCAATACCATAAACTTTATGTCCAAAAAAACAAGCCATGCCTCTGCCAGATCCACAACCTGCTTCAAGCACTTTAGAGTTCTTAGGAAGTTCCTTGGATAACTTTTTAAGGAAACTGTAATATATCAAGTGGTAGTCTGATATTATATTACTTTTATTCCAATGTTCATCCCAATCTTTATCTGACATTTTCAAAATTACTGTTTTAAACAGGTTCTGCTAAATATTTTTAATTCTTTTGTTTTTAATAAACAGCTCATCCAGAAGAAGCAATAACAGAAGCTACAGTTTTTTCTAACTTTTCTTTTTGTGCATCCTTCATCTTATTATAATCAGTTTTTATGCCAAATTGCTTCTTTACAAAATATATGCCCGCTTTTCTATATTTCCAAACGAATTTGGCTAAATCTAAGAATCTATAGTTCTTTACATACAATTTTAAATAACCATAAGCCTGCAATCTTTCCATTTCCTTCCTATTCAAGCTTTCCATCTCTAAAGCGTTCCCTATTTGCTTATTATAATCTCGCCAATCAGCGGATAAAAGTTTATATCCTGCCTTTCCTTGTCTTGCTAATTCATAAACTTCAGTTCCTGGATAAGGCACCATAATGCCCACTGCTCCTACAGAAGGATTTAATTCTACCATAAGATCCATGGTTTTTTTAGCAGTTGCTTTCGTTTCATAGGGATGGCCTATAATAAACCCACAACCAACTGTTAAACCAGCTTTCTTAGCTATCCTCACAGCGCTAGCAACCTGATCGACTGTTGTACCTTTATGTGTTTTGATCATTATATCCTGATCACCAGTTTCTACACCAATTTCTAAATAACAAAAATTCGCCCTTTTCATCAAAACAGCTAAATCATAATCTATTTTATTGGCTCTTGTAGAAGCCCTAAAACTAGTCTTCTTATGGTAACCAGCTTCCATAATCATATTTACCATTTTAGTGGCCCTATCATAATCATGAGAGAAGGTTTCATCATTAAATCTTATTTCAATAGGATGGAATACATTAATTATCCAATCAAGTTCCTGCATCACATTTTCTAAGCCTCTAAACCTCATTATCTTACGCCCGTACGGGCTCATACAAAATGAACAAAAATTCGGACATCCTCTAGCAGTAATTACTTGATATTTTTTTGCCTTAGGAAATAAATCATAAGCAGGAAATGGTAAATTATCAAGATTTTGCTCCCGCATCCTTATAGGATTGATATGTATTTCATTTTTATCGTCTTTATAGAAAATGCCAAATACCTTGCTAAAATCCTTATTTCTATTTTCTATAGCATCACATAATTCATAAAATGTGTATTCACCTTCTCCTATCACAGCTATATCTAGCTTTTCAAAAGCCATTAACGTATCATAAGGAAGAGCAGTAACATGTACCCCACCTAACGCAGTTACAATATTGGGATCAATTTTCTTAAAAGCCTCACATAGTATGTTTACATTATGCACATCATGAGTAAAAGATGTAAAACCCACTATATCATATTTATTTTCTCTAAATCTCTGTACAGAGTTCTCGAAATTTAGCTTTTCTAGTTTACAATCTAAAACATCAACTAATATACCTTTCGAACGCAAATAACTTGCTATATAAGCTACACTCATACATGGGTGATTTGGCTCATCATGCTCTTCAAAAGTATTAGTTGCTGGCGGATTTACAAGCAAAACTCTCATGAAATTTATTAATTAATGGTACTATTTAAAGTTTTTCAATTTCCCTGGATTACTATGCAGTAGAAAAATTAATATATCATTAGTATAGCATTTTATATATGGAAATCGATACAAATGAATGTCATAGATGTAAAAAGAAGGTACTTAAAAAAGAAATGTTTTTAATGCCAGAAAAAGATGAACAAGACAATGAAGTATGGGTATGTTATGCTTGCTGGAATATGCTAGCATAGCCCATTATTCTTCAACTTTCTCAACCTTAATGGCTAAAACTGGACAGACTTCTGCCGAATCCCTATTAATAACGAAGTCTTCTTCACCTATTATTAATTCCCATTTGCCATCTTTATTCTTTTTTGCTCCTTTTAAATCAACTTTTCCGTCTTCAGCTGTCAACCAGTATTTAGGATTAACAGAAACGCAAGCTATTGCGCCGATACAAGCCTCTCTATCAAAGGTAATTTTATATTTAGCCATATTTTCAAATATGTTGTTTTATAATATCTTCTCGGAAGGTTTATAAATTTTTTTAGGGTTTTTCTTCGATAATATGGTAATTAAAATTTTTGCGGATTTAATTAGAGTAAAACAGTGGTATAAAAATCTTGTTGTTTTTTTGCCATTGATATTTTCCCTTTTGCTATTTAATAAACCACTTCTTCTAAACACCATTTTGGCTTTTATAAGCCTTTGTTTCATTTCGTCTGCAAATTATATCATCAATGACCTACTTGACATAAAAAATGATCGCATTCATCCAGAAAAAAGATTGAGGTCGATAGCCAGTGGAAGAATAAGTGCTTTATCTGCTGTATTCTTTAGTTTAGTGTTTTTTATGCTGGCCATATTAATTGCGTACATTCTGTCAATAAATTTCTTATTGATAGTTTTAATATTGTTTCTTATTAATTCGTTATATTCAATTTTCCTAAAAAAAGAACCTTTCGTAGATATATTAGTTGTAGCAACAAATTTTGTGTTAAGGGCCATCTCTGGAGTTTTTGTGATAAACCGTGATATATCTCCTTGGTTGATATTATGTCCGTTTTTCTTGGCGTTGTTTCTTATAATAGGGAAGCGCAGGGCTGATCTAGAAATTTTGAAAGAAGACGCCTACAAACACAAGGAAGTTCTTAAATTTTATACTTCGGAAATAACAGGTGTATTATTAACAATCTCCACGACACTCTTGATAATATCATACTCGCTATATGCATTCTTGAGTGGCCATAAACTGCTTTTGGTAACATTGCCGGTATCTATATTTGTAATATTCAGGTACCTTCATTTAATCTACATAGGCTCTGAAATTCCAAGAAGTCCTGAAAAGATGTATAAGGATAAGGCGTTGTTTTTTGGAACTATTCTGTGGATTATACTAATCTTTTTAATTTTATACATTTAGTAAACATGTGGACGTAAAAAGGGCTTTTACTAACAAAAAATTTGGCACTTTCCAAGTTTTTTAAAAATTGTTTTTTTGAATTAAATTCATCGATCATAACATAAGAAGCTCCAATCTCCATCTCTAGATGAGCATCGCTACCTACGCCCTTCAAAAGCTTGTTTTTTTCTGCGAAGTTCTTAGCTTTTAAGTCATACTTATGAAACAGAGTTCTTGAATTAAATATCTCCACTATGTCGAATTTCATTTTATCGAAGTAATATTCTTTTAATCTATTTTTACGAAGCTTATCAAATGGATGCTGCAAAAAAACCAAACCATCTTGCTGTCTTATTTTATCAATAACCTCTGTAATGTCAAGTCCCTCTGCAATTTCTTCCTCTAAGAAAAGTCCTATGATCTCGCCTTGTTTTGTAGAAATTTCTTCCCCAATAATGCAGTCCTTGTATAATTTTCTGTATTTTAGGGCTCCTGCTATAGTGTTATGATCGGTGATTACGGGAAAAATTGAACGTTTTAAACAAATTTTTCTAAATCTATCTAAATTTGTCGTGCAATCATGGGAATACTTCGTATGTATGTGCATATCGGCATTTATCATGAGTGGTATTTTAAAAACAACTCGCCCCAGTCGGTTTTCATGAATTTTCTAATCTTATATCTACCGATAGTTGGATACCATAAATAATCATGGTAATATTCGCTGCCCTTTATGCATAAGGCGAACAATCCGGTATGGAATAATAAGGGCTCTAAAAAGCTAAATGTTCCAGCCCTAAAGACCTGGTCAAAATAAATTACGGGGCTCTTTCCAGTTTTAAAATTAAAATTCACATTAGAGATATCTTCTCCTACGATATCTATTTGGGCTGGATCACCTAAACCTAGACCCTTGTCATGTGCCAATTTTATGAATTGGATTTTCATCGGGTCAAAACCCATCATTTTCGCTGAAATTGCGTCTATTGCAACTTGGTCATTACTTGCTAGAATATAATTTTTTACTACTGGTATCATCGTTCTTGGACCATTCCCGCTTCCAGCAACAGTACCATCCATAACAGCAAAAATACCTTTATGAATCTCTTTTTGTATTGTTAGTAAATCTACTAAGACTTCATGAATTCTAGCATGACAATGATGTCTTTTTTCTGTTATTAAAGATCCAAAGGCATTTTTTATTGCGCCTGTTATTACAGTGTGCCCATGGGTATTATGTAGCACTAGACCATTACCTATAAAGTTATTAGTTGATGGCACTGTAAAGTCATACAAGAAATCACAATCTGACTCTATTTTTTCAATACCTTCCACGAAATCCCACACTATAGAATCATTTGTTAATATTTTAAAATGATTAATCTCTTCTATAAAACTATGGTCTTTATCATTTTTGATGATTATTTGAAGATATCTTTTAAACATTGTCCTACTAACCCCCCGCCATCCATTTTCAAAAGATGCTACAGTATTAATTTTTTTATTTAGGTCTTTTCTTATTAGTTTTAATCCTTCTCTTATTTTTCGAAAAATAATAGGTGAAGCCGGAATCGTATCAAAATTGGTATCCCATTTTGAGTTCTTAATATCTTTTAAATATTCAGAATGGTATTTTTTAAGTTTGATATATTTTAGTAGTTTAAATAATTCATTTCCATAAACACTTAGATTATAATATTTTTTTTTATAGGTCCAATCTTGAGATTTAGTAAAAATTTTCTTTTTAAAAGAAATGATACCTAATCTTAAAATCAAATTTTGAATATCCACAATTAGTTGTTTACTTTTTGAGGTTACATACATATAATAAGACTTCTTTTTGGATCTCTTTACAATGCAGCCATCACCGTCAAAATATCCTTGTAAAAATTGTGCTATTTCATCATTAGTACATTTAAATAATAATCTTGGTACTGTTTTATTCCCGGCGATTAGAGGTTGAACAAATCCTAATTTTAGAAAAAATTCTGCTAATTGTATACTTCTAAATTGAGAATCCTTAACTCTTTTAAAAGAAGCCTTGATATTAAATAATTTTTTAGTTAACTTTATGTAATCTCTTTGTATAGCTTTATTACTATTTACAAATATAAAATAATTATTTTTATCTAAATGTCCTTCAGCAATAAAATAACCAACCCATCTCCAAAACTCTTTAGAAGTATAATTAGGAACTCTTATGTTCCAATTCCTCTGATTCCTTATAGGGATTTTGTACTTTCTAAGTATATATTTAAAACCAGATATGCTTACTTTATATTTATTGGCTATTAATCTTCTTTGTATACCCGCCAAATAATCTCTCACTATACTCTTTTGTAGATTTGAGGAAAAAATATAGCCATCTTTAAATTTTAACCTATTAATACCTATATGTAACCTATTTGGGGAGGTTAGTTTAGGTAGTCTTTGTGATTTACCAAAAATACTAATTTTTCTTGGAATAGCGATTCTATCCTTAATTTTTAATTCTTTAGCTGATATCCAACCAATTGGTGTAAGAAATGGGTGAATTTCTGAAACTATAACCTCTCTACCCGTCTTTGTTTTAACTTTAAAAACATATTTTGGTGACGGTGTTTTCCAGAACTGTATAGCTTTACCATTGGTGATATGGCCTTTATGTGTTAAGGTAGGTATATCATGATTAGAAGTTGCAACAATATCATTATCATTTGTTATCAAAACTTCATTTTTACTATGAACCTCTTCAACCATATCTTTAATTGTAGTTAATGTACCGTCAGCAAGCATTATTTCAGTATCTGGATGTACACATTTTACGGTAGGCAAGTGTAACATATTATTCCCCATAAAAATTTTAGGAATTTGGTACCCATCATCAAATATCTTATCTAAAGCCAAAAGCTCTGATTTTGGTTTATAATCGATCCATTCTACATCAGTCAAAGGTTCATACTTATATCCATATTTTTCGATTATAGGTAGCCACTTATTTCTTTTAGCACCTTTCCATACATCTGTAACAACAGTCTTATTTTCCATCAAATGTAAATTTTTATATCCATCTTCATTCATTTTTTTTAGCACGCCTTCAAGTTGCCAAGGTTGTGTAGAACAAGCCGGAAAATACAAGTTCCAAGAAAGATTAAGTTTTATAATAGTATCATTGACTTTCTTAATATACTTTTTATATTCTACTAACTGCATCAACCTTCCGTAATCTTCTATCACAAATCCAGGAGAAGTTCTTAGTATAGCTACCTTTGGCATAGTATAAAGTAACATTCAAAAGCTTATTAAATATTTCTAACGGACTTTAAGCTATGAGCATTATAAGCCACGCCTTAATATCCGGAAATGATAAAGAAAATGTATTTAAGGCTGTTGAAAGAGCGCTAAAACTATCAAATTATAAACTCCATATTAAAGGCCCGGAAGTTTTTATAAAAATAAATTTAATGTCCCATCAAGTTATTCCAGGAGTATGCACATCACCATGGGTTACGGAAGCAATAATTTCTAAACTGCATAATGACGGATTTGGTATATTTGTTGGTGATGCTGATGTTGCAACTATAAAACAAGCAAATATAGCTGCTAAAAATTGGGGCGTACTTGACATTTGTAATAGGTACGATGCAAAATTCGTAAATTTAAGCGAGCAAAAAACAATAACAATAAAACTAGATAATGCTAAGATACTTAAAAAGCTACAAATACCTAAGATATTAAAAGAAGTAAACA
The DNA here is from genome assembly GCA_016185565.1 of Candidatus Woesearchaeota archaeon. Lineage (GTDB taxonomy): Archaea > Nanobdellota > Nanobdellia > SCGC-AAA011-G17 > JAGVZF01 > JACPNH01. The sequence continues at coordinate 23,433 of JACPNH010000030.1, forward strand.
GTATTGTGAGCGTACCTGTTCTAAAAACTCATAATGTAACATGGCTAACTTGCGCCTTAAAGCACCAATGGAGTTGTATTCCAAATTTTAGGCACCAGTTTCATGCACTAACAGATTATGTAATTCCAGAGATAAACAAAGCTGTTGACGTAAGTTTTGTAGTAACAGATGCTACAATATGTTTAGAAGGTAACGGACCCAGAGTAGGCATTCCAAAAATCGTCAATTCTATATTTGCTTCAAATGATTTAGTTGCTATGGATAAAGCTATGTGTGATTTTATTGGTATGGACTACAAAAAAGTAACCTACATAGAAAGCGCGGAAAAATATGGGATTGGGAAAATAAAATACAAATTTATAGGAGACAGAGTTATTAGGCAAAAATTTTTACAGCCCAAATTATCTGAACATCCGATAGTATATACCGAGATGAAATTAAGAAAAATTCCATTGATAAACTACATAATTTTTAAAACACCATTTTTTAAAATACCTGCATGGATAGCTACTAAATATAACACAGTATGGTACCATAATACTAAAGGCAAAAAGTATGCAAGAGCGATTTTAAAAAATGATCTTTACAGAAAAGAATTTTTAAGTCTAATAAAATGAAAAAAAATGTTGTTATCCTAGGCGGAGGTTTAGCTGGACTAGCTGCTGCTGACGAATTACTCAATAAAAATTATAATGTTTTAATCTTAGAAAAAGCGCCTTTTTTAGGTGGATTAGCTTCTAGTTTTGTAATGGAAAATGAACAGATTCCCAGATTCAATCATCACATAATAAATAGCAATAAAATAACTATAGAATACTTAAACAGATACAATTTAATGGGTAATAATACATGGAAAAAGATTAAAATGGCCATGGGTGTTGATAGCAAAATACATGGCGTAAACTCACCTTTAGAGCTTTTAAAATTTAGTTATCTATCATTTTGGGGGAGGATTAAAATGGGTTTATTTGGGGCTTATCTTATTTTTTTGATGAATCCTGAAAAAATCAGAGACAATTTAGATGCAGAATCATGGTTGCTAAAATATGCAGGGAAAGAAAATACTATTAAGATATGGCACCACCTTTATGCAAAAAACAAATTCAATATAAACTTAAATGAAATTTCTGCAAAACAATTTGCTCATAGGTTATATGAAAAAGAGGGCTATGATAGCTTTACATTCCCTACTAAAGGCATACAAGGAATGATAGATGGTTTAGAAAAAGATATCATTAAAAAAGGTGGAAAAATTTTAACAAAGACTGACATTATAGAATTAGAAGTAAAAAAAAAGAAAATTAAGTATTCAAACAATTACAAAACTATAGAAGAAGAATATGACATTTTGATAAACACGATCCCGGTACCAGAACTTTTAAAGTTCACAAAAAACTTACCAAGTCATTATACAGAAAATATCAAAAAGCTAAGATATACACCAGTTGTTGGATTATGTTTTGGTACTAAAGAATTTCTAAATAAAAGATATTATTGGATAAATCTGTTTAATGAAAGAATCCATGTAGTATACCAACATTCTTTAATAATAGACAAGTACAAAAGTAAGGTTAGTTGGTGCGTTAGATACGGAGGTAGTGAAGAGGATTTTAAACTTTCAGATGAAGAGATAAAACAGATATACCTTAAAACTTTAAAGAAATATTTTCCAGATATGCAAGTTAATTGGTGTTTTGTATTTAGAGAAAAGTATGCTGAACCAATTTATGATAGGGATTATTTAAATTATGCTCCTTCATATAAAACTCCGGTAGAAGGTTTCTATAACTCTGGTATTCAAGTTACATTTCCCAAAATAAGGAATATGAATGTAGCCTTAGAATCAGGAATAAAGGCTGCTGAAATAATAGAAAAGGACTTTAGCTGGTTCAGCTAAATATGGCTGGTGTAACAAAAACTTCTAGTATAGCTGCTATAAACAAAATCAAAACCGCTAGCATTACCAAGTCTAAAGCATCTAGCATTATATTTTTAAATTTGTCAGTTTCTAAATCGTGGTTTATCATAGCGACACTTATTATGCCACCAGCGATACCTCCTATAAAGTATGCTGCAACTTCAGGAATTCCGTGTATTGAATATCTAAACAACCCTAAAGAAAATACGTGAAAATAATTAAAAACATTTAAGCTTCCAAATTTCGCTGCATACTCTGCTATTATATTTTTCATAAAATTTCCCATCGCTGCTCCTATAACAGTAGCATTCCAGGACAATATAAAAATAGTTCCAGCACCATAAAAAAATGCAAAGAAAATACAAAACATCAATACTCTTACATTATTCAAAAATATCGCAGAGAATATTTCTGTGATAGCATCCCCGCTAACATTTCCAGAAACTTTATTATTTATAGATGTTATAGTCTCCATCTGGCTTTTAAACAAAAGCTGCACAAGTTCTGCAGGCAATAAAATATATAATAAGCTAAATGCAACCAAAAACCCGATAAACATAAACAGCAAAAAGCTTAATGTTCTGCTATGATGTATCAAAATCTTGCTTTCTTTTTCAAGCATAGTATCAACCTTTTCTTCATGTTTTAATGTTCTATACATTAAAGGTAAAGAAGCTACTACGGTTAATGTAACCATAACCAAGCTTGAATATTGCCTGAATATCCACAAGCTTAGCAGCCCTGCAGCGGCAGCATACAAAAATCCTATAAAAAAAAGATTCCAAGGACGTCGCTCTGCCTTTTTTGGATTTACAAAAGACTCAATAACCATAACAAATAATTTTATTGAATTGCATAGTTTATATATTTTATTATTAAACAAGATTAAAAAAATTTATATATAAACCATTTACTATAATATACAAAATGAAGATGAAAGTTAAGGATATAGGTATCAGTTCTGGCGGTCCTTTTATTTCTATCATCAATGAAAAGGATGCAATAGATCTTGATTTGTATGCTTTAGACAGGATTAGAATTAAAAAAGGAAAAAAAGAAATTATAACAGTAGTTGATATATCCACCCATGTCAAAAGACTATCAAGAGGACATATTGGCTTATTTGAAGAGCCTTTTCAAGCTTTAAAACTAAAAAATAACGATTCAGTAGATATTTCCATTGAAAAAAAACCAGAATCTGTAGACTATATAAGGAAAAAACTAGATAATAAGGAATTGTCTAAAGATGAAATCAATCAGATTATAAAAGATCTTATAACCAATAAATTAACAGAAATTGAATTAACTTATTTTATTTCTGCTTGTTATATAAATGGGCTAAGTGACAACGAAACTTACTATTTAACTAAAAGCATAGTAGAAAATGGAAAAAAGCTAAAATTAAACAAAAAGATAGTTGCAGACAAGCATTGTATCGGCGGAACCCTAAATAATAGAACTACATTAATCATAGTTCCTATTGTTGCAGCTGCTGGCATTTTGATACCAAAAACAAGCTCTCGTTCTATTACAAGCCCTGCTGGCACAGCAGACACTTTTGAAGCTTTAGCAAAAGTAGAATTCCCCATTAAAAAGATTTATTCGATAGTAAAAAAAACTAATGGTTGCATTGTATGGACAGGTTCTTACTATGATAAAAACTTAGCAGGTGCTGATGATAAATTAATAAAATTAAGGCATCCGCTAAGCCTTGATCCAGAAGGCATGCTGCTTGCATCAATACTCGCAAAAAAAGCCGCTGTCAATGCTACCCATATATTAATTGACATCCCTCTTGGAAAATTCACAAAAATTAATAATAAAAAGCAAGCACTACACCTAAAAAGAAAATTCCAAAAGCTGGGCAAGAAACTTAAGATGAAAATAAAAGTGATCATAACCGATGGTTCTCAACCAATAGGAAATGGTATTGGTCCTAATTTAGAAGCCAGAGATGTTTTATATATATTAAGGCGAGATAAAAAAACTCCTAAAGACCTTGAAGAAAAATCACTTTATATGGCATCATTGATTCTAGGAATGGCTGGAATAAAAAATCCTTTAGAAAAAGCAAAATTTATTCTAGAATCCGGCTTGGCATATAAAAAAATGAAAGAAATAATAAAGTCCCAATTAGGGAATCCGAACATAAGCCCTAATAGATTGAAGCTTGGCAAATACAGATACAATTTTAAGGCACATAAAAATGGAATAATAAAAGAAATAAGCAATGAATTGTTATCAAAAATAGCAAGAACAGCTGGCTCTCCTATAGACAAAGAAGCCGGTATTTATTTAAACTTCCATGTTAAAGATAAAGTGAAAAAGGGCGATACTATGTTTACTATCTATTCAAAAAATCCAAAAAAGTTACAATTTGCAAAAATCTTTTTAAAAGCAAATAATCTAATAAAAATAAAATAGTAAAATTTTAGCTTTAAAAACCGTAAACTATATAAATATCTCAATTATTTATATAATTGTTATTCACATAAAACTTTCACATAATAAATACAAAATAGAGGTGTAAATTTGAAAAAAGCGGGTATTTCATTTTTAGTGTTTGCTATTGTAACAATATCAATATTTTCTTTAATGTTTATCCCTAAACAAGTATCTGCAGTCGGTCCACAACTTTTTCTTTCATTTGTCAGAACACCAACAGTTAGTATAGGAAATACAAGCGGTACTTTAAACCTCACTCTAAGCTTAAACAATACAGGAAATGGAAATGCAACCCTTCCAATAAACATTACATTACTTCTCCCTTATGGAATCACAAATAATTCAAATACAGACTGCCAGACATTTACATTCACAAACAAAACCACTAATACTTGTGTAGTTAACTTGACTGGCCTCGGCGGCATAGTTGGCCTAGATTCTGCTAACACTTCAAATAGAACAGTAAGCGTCTACCTTAAATTAAGTAATATAGCATACAAAAACTATACCGCAGAAAACTGGACTGCGCAAGCGTTCTGTGCAAATTGTTCTAGCGGAAACTCAGCAAACATCACAAATACCACCTCGATAACTGGAAATGTGTATTGGATCAATCCAAGGCCCTACTTAAATGATTTTAGTGCAGCTCATAATTCAACATTTGCATTTGACGAATGGACCCAGATAAGATCCTACTATGAGGTATGGGTTCCTTTAATGACTTACAACTCAACTGCAAATCGTCCAAATGCGGCAAATAATAGTTTCGCAAATGTGATTTTTGCAGACAAGGCATTCTTCAGCAACCCAACAATAATAGAGATGTGGGGGTACAGGCTTAATTTCACAATCTACCATAACGGCAGCGTAGGCACATGGAACACAACATATGACATCTACACTCCTTTCTTGCACACGGGCAACCAAACTCTAATTCCTTTAATCACGGCTAATTTCCCTATTGCAAAGCAATCTGGAAATACGTCTACTAACTTTTCATATCCTGCTATAACTGGATTCATGGTATGGTACAATGGAACACAATATACTGACACTTCATTATACGGAAATTTCACTATTAATGTCTCGTATAACTCAGCGTATGGCAGGGTCGGAAACATGAAACTATTAACCGTCACTGCGCCCTCCAATAGGAGTGGTATACAGATAGGAAACATCAGTATTTCAATTTTGTTCTCATTAACAACAAATGATTCAACAAGCCCTTCTGTAACATCTCCTGTCTATGTAGGGGACCAGGTTTTGACAGG
>JACPNH010000030.1:29084-53047 GCA_016185565.1 Candidatus Woesearchaeota archaeon
AAATGGAAACATTAACACCTCATATTATGTAAGACTGACTAACCCATTAGCAAATTATACAGTTACTGACCTAAGGCTCAAGTTCCTGGTTCCATTAAACGTAACCACAACTAACCTAACTTCTTATGACAACACAACATATGTAATAACAGCATGGGGCAACATGAACGTAACATGGAAGATGAACAATACAGACTGGGAAGCTGGAAAGGATGTCTTTATATCGCAGAGCAATTTCAGCTTCGTAGACTCGCAGACAGGCTCTCCAACAAATAACTATAACATAACAGTAGTGTTCAGAAGCTTCGAAATTAACCTCTCCTATTCAAACTTCAGCAATTGGGATCCTACATCACAGAACGCAGCTGGAATAGGGCTTACTTCGATAAGTAATATCACAGCAAACATGACTGCAAACATGTTCTTCCCACTAATAAACAAAACATTTTCAAACTCATCTGTATGCTCAGCTGGGGGCAAATATTTCTATAATGTCACTGTAACCATGGCAAACAGAGGCAGACTCAACTTGACTAGTGAACTAGGTTCATGCTTTAATACAGATAGAGAAAACATAGTTATAAAGTTAGACGGCGTTATTCTTAATGAAACAGCAAACAGGACAATAGGAAGCCTTGAAGTAAATGATGTTGAATCCGGAGCGCATACTGTTGCAGTGAGCTATTCAGTAAAGGCTGCTGGAGCAGGTAGTAGTGGTGGCGGAACCACTTCAAGTGGAGGAGATGGAGGTGGTGGTGCAGCAGACACTTCAACTAAAGAAACTCCCTTAACTAAAACAGGTCTTTTTGATCTCGTTCCTGGAGTAGATTCTATATTTTTAATAGAGGACCCAGAAGGTGTTAACAGAATAGTTATATCTGCTAGAAGTTTTATAATAGCAGCTAGCTTCACTTTCACAAAATTGACTGAACTGCCTAAATCAATTACAACACCAACTGGAAAAGTACATAGTATGTTCTCCTTAACAAAAGACAACATAAAAGATACAGATATATCTTCCTTAAAAATAGAATTTTTGGTGTTAAAGAACTACCTCAAGGACAACAACTTACAAAAAGAACAAATTAAGTTAATGAGGTATACAACTCAATGGAATACTCTTCCCACAACTATACTAAGTGAGGATAATAAAGCAATAAAATATCAAGCAACGACTCCAGGAACTTCATACTTCGCTATAGCTACAGAAGAAGTCTCTGCACAAGCTCCTACAACCGGAGAAGTAGTAGAAGAAGAGCCTTTAGTAACAAAAGCCCCGCCTACAAGCGCGGTATGGATAATTATTATTGTGCTATTGATACTAGCATTAGTAATATTCTATATCTATAAAAGAAAAACAACAAATAAAAAAGCATAAATATCTTTCTATTTTTAATTTTAAAAAATGAAAAAAGCTATAGTAATATTAATTTTAAGTTTATTGACGATAAATTTAGTAAATGCCGCCAAATTTTATATACTACCTAGTTTTAAAGAAAAACCGGAACAAACAATACTTATTCCTGAAAGAGATGCCATCTTATTTGATTATAAACAGGGCAGACATGCAATTGTGTTAGAAAAATTTAATTCCAAAGGTGGTATTGATGTAAGCATATTTGTATATCAAAAAGATTACTATAACAATAAAGAACAATCTGCATTATATATAAGCTTAAAACCTGGAATGAGGTCTTATATAGACTTTGACCGAGACTATATAGATGATTTTGAAGTAAAATATTTAAGACAAACAAAAAACAATGCAACGTTTATGTTTAAGGCTTTAAACATAACAGACATGGACATTGTTCATGAAGATCTTTCTGATTTCCAAAAAGATAAAGTTAGTGGTTCTGCAACAAAAAGTGTATCTAATACAAAAACAGGGCTTGCTATTTTATTAGGAATAATTGTTTCTGGTTTATTATTATTCTCTTTAATTACAAATAAAAAAAGATAGTTTTATTCTTGCAAATATTCTTCTCGTTTTTCTAAGGCCATTTCTGCTTTCTTTAATTCCTTTCCTAGATATGCAGCATGATCCAATCTTACATTAACATTAAGCTCATTGAATATTACATGATATACTTCTTGGGCAGTCTTTCCCCTAACCTCAAACTTCATCTCATATGTCTCATTATCTACAAATGCGGCCCCAATTTCATTTGTATTGTTGTATACTCTTATCAAAAAAAATCCGTTTTTATCTAAAACAAAATCCCTAACTTCATGGTAATGACCTTGAATTATTTTAAAGTCTTTTGCATGGATAATTTGCTTTTTCTGCGCAACCCACCTTTTTCCTTTTTCAATTTCCTGTTTCAATTTTTCTTTATCCATATTATTTTAATTATTGTTTTTATTTCCGGAATTAATAATTAAGTTTATATATTTATGTATTTCTTTTTGCTTAAATGCAAAAACTTGACAATAAAAACCGAAGGGTTTGTTTAAATTTAGGCAGCGGCAAATCTTACAAGAAAAGTACAGAAACAGAAAAATGGATTAACATTGACATAAATAAAGATTGGAAACCTGATGTACTATGGGAACTCAACAAGTTTCCATGGCCATTTAAAAATAGTACATTTGATTACGTGTATGCAGACAATATACTAGAGCATTTCGATGGAATACAATTAAAAAAAGTCATAAAAGAAATAGGAAGAATATTAAAAGAAGACTGCTTTCTTGAGGCCATAGTTCCGCATTTCAGTAACGCAGCAGCACACCAAATCAATCATAAAATGTATTTCCATGTAAACTTTTTCCATCCATTAAATATGCCTAATGTAAAGGTTCGTGAAGTAAAATTGAGGTTAACAATGAACAAGTACCTTAAATGGCTAAACTCATTAGCAAATATGAATCCATTTCTTTGGGAGAGATTATTTTCTTATTATTACCCGCCACAGATGATAATATTTAAGTTAAGTATATCAAAAAAGATAGAAAATAAAATCAGATAAATTCTTTTTTAATTAAGCTATTTGATTTGGGTTTTTTAGGCGTTATAATTCTAGAAGAACGCCGGAGCAGGGATTTGAACCCTGACATCCTTTCGGAAACAGGCTTTCTATTATTTTCCTAACTCAAGGCTTTCGCTTATTGCATTAATGCAAAAATCTGCGCCATACCATGTTAGGCGACTCCGGCCTAATGTCATAAAGAAGAATTTCCTTTTTTAAATCTTTTTAAATGATTAAAACACCCCGAGCAAATGATAAACTAGTTTAGTTGCTGCTTTCCTCAAATCCTTTCCATTCTTTGCTTCTACAATTACACATTCATTCTCGCTATATATCATATTCTCATCGCCTAACTTTAATAATATCACACTAATCTTTGAATTTGCATATTTGCAGTTTATTATCTCAGCTAATTTTGAACTGTTGTCATCATATGTATAAGCTGCCCTAGTTGGTATTTGAAACACACTATAAGGAGCAGTTCCAGTTACCTTAGCTATTTCTTGTACCGCCAAAACAGAGTCTATTTGTGTTAAATTAGGCAATCTTGGATCTTGAGTTATATAAATAAAGTTTTTAGATGTAATAATTCCAATAATCTTTTGGTTTACATTATCTTCCAAAGATATTGGCTCAAGCTCTTTAGGTCCATAATCAAATGGTATTAATTTTTGATTTTCAACTCCCTTTTCTACAGTATAAACTTTTATAACATGCTGCGTTATATTCCCATTTTTAGTGACTTGAAATGAAAATTTATCTGTTCTTCCTTGGTAGTAATATGTGCTTGAATTGCCTTTATTTATATTTATTAACACTACAGCCAAAAATACCAATAAAACTATGACAGCAGTCCATAATACTATTTTCTTTTTCTGCAACATTTTTATGCTAGGCCAATTATTTTGTAGATTAATTTATCTGTTACCTTATTAATGCCCGTATCATCGCTACTTATGATATAGCAATTATCTTCGCTTATTAAGACCTTGTCCTTGTCGAAATTAGAATCTACTTTATTAAAATATATTACTTTATTGCTACCCTTGCATTCCACTATGGGTATATCGGGGCAATTCTTTTCTTCTATGCATGACGGCGTCCCTATTTTATCATTCAAAAGTAAGATATAACTAATCCTTTGTATATTAAATAATATTGATTGATGAACCTCAGAAGCATTATAAGCTAAATAAATCTTGTTTTCATTAAGCTTAATGCTATCTATATTAATATCATCCAGTTCATTCGGCAGATAATAAAACTCTATATTATAGCCCTTATAATTAGTCTGCCATCCACCGTTTTCATTTAGGTTGAATTTATATCCTTTATATTCTGTTTTTGTCTTATTATTAGTTGTATTATTAGTAACAAAAAAGTTATAAACAAATGCTGCACTACTGCTTATCATTATAAAAATAATAAAAAAAGCCCATAATAATTTTTGCTTGGATTTCTTATCTTTAATATCCCTATTTTTCATAATCCTAAATTTTAAGCTATAGAATAAAAATCTTTCTATTGTCAAAACGATATTTTAAAAAATAAAAAAGAAAAAGTTGCAGTTTTATGCAACAGTTATACCAGTCAAGTCTAAGCTTGTACCAGTTACGGTAACAGCTGATTTCCCGGCCACTTTCGTCTTTATGGTTGCGTCATCCCAGTACTTTAAGACAACTCCAGCCCTCTTGGTGTCTGCTGCTTCCCAACCAGCTACAATCAATGCCATATTAGCCCCATTTTGTTGAAGCTCAATTATAGCTGTGTCTGGTGTAAATCCAGAGTCAGTTCCACAAGCTGGATATGTTTTTCCTTTTAATGCTGCAGTATGGCTGTTTACACATGGTCCACCAACTAAGATTGCATTAAAGCTATTTAATGTGGTTACTTCGCTTGCTTTCTTTACTGTAGGAGCAACACTGCTTACAGTTCCGCCAGCTGTGCCAGATGTTCCACCTACTTTAATAATTCCCTGTAATAAGTCACCAGGCACTTTTAATTCCATCCTATCACTTGAACCAGCACTTGTTGGGTTTTTAATGGTTATTCCATACCTAGTTCTATGGTCTTCATCTTTTGCACCTAGTTGTGTGGCTGAAGTCTGGAATGTGTAAACTAAATCCAAACCCTCAGCAGAGCTTCCACCCGCAGTTGGACCTATTCTAGCAACTCTTAAATTTGTTGCTCCAAATCCGATAGGCACTGTTAAGTTTTCAGATGCTGTGAAGTCTGTGGGTTCCCTTGCTCTAACAGTAACGTTAAGTGGGGTACCAGTACCAGCGTTTGAGAAGTTACCTATTGTTGCTAGCAGTTGTACATCCTCATCTTTTGTGTTGTCGAAGTTAACGTGTGCGAATTTTACAACTTGTCCTGTACCTAACCACCCTCCGGCAGCACCGTTGTTTGATAAATTACCAGCGTATACAACGTCTTTAATATCATTATCGTAGTAAAATACCATTGTTGCATTGTATTTTGCGTTGGTTGCATCTGCAAACAAGTATATTTCTCTTGTCTTCTTTTCAGCAGTTATATTTCTTCCAGACCAAGCTTGTGTTTGCCCATCATTGTCTGTATCAAGCACAAATCCTTCGGAAGTAGGAGTCGATATATATACAGCAGGTACACTACTTCCCAGTCCTTGCCCAGCAGGACTTAAATCATATGTACTAGTTGATGCTTCTATTTTTAAGTCCATATATTTGTCATCTGCTATAGTAAGTCTGTCATAACATACGCTCACAAAGTTATTTGGCAAACTTATACATTCCCCTTTTTGTAGGGCTCCTCTTGAAGCACTATCTTTCAAGAAGTAGTTTTTTATACCCAAACTTACTCCGGCAGGTGTTACTCCATCACTTGCATTATTTGCAAAGGTAGTTCCTGTGTTACTCGTTATTCTTTGGACTATCCATTTCCAGTTTGGATTAACATCCGGCTCTCCGATATATGGATCTCCATCTTTATATGTTTTAGTTGCAGTCTTTCCAATGACTACGTTTGCACTTCTTTCAGCAACTGTATCAGAATAGAATGTATCTTGTAATTGAATCTCTATTCCATTTACTGTTTTTGTGTTAGTTCCAGATACAGTCCCTTGTACCCCATCTACTTCTACACTAATCGTTGTTGGAGATGTTCCAGAAGCCACATTTAATAACTTGACTGTTTTTCCTGCTACAACTACACTTTGTCCTGCTGTCAAGAAGTATGGATCACCAATAGTTGCTGTAAATTGTGTAGCAGATCCAATATTAGTAATTTTTAATTGCTTTCCTAAGAATTTAAGTTCTAATGGATTATTGGTGTTTACTGGATTTGCGCTATCACTCAAGTTAATTGCTTCATCAAATGCATAGAAATATTGAAGTCCACCTCTTGGAATTTCTAATCTTATGCTATCTTTATAGTCATCTTCACTACTAGAAATACTTGTATGGAAAGCCGTTTGGTTGTCCTGCGCACTTAATAACACATTCTCGCTAATATCATACTGATTGCTTCTCCATGTAATTTCAGAGTCTAATAAATAACTAATGTCCCCATCATCTAAAATATTATCTAATTGTCCAGCAGCAGTTACAGATGTCCCGGTTGGGATCTTTTCTTCAACACCGCTTGTAATTGTTGTTGTACTAGTAGTAGTTCCAGTAGCTGCTCTTTGCAATCCAGCTGTAACATCTGTTATAGCTATGTTGTCGTCATTTGTAGAGGCATCTCCTATTATTAACGCAACATTTTGGAATTTCCCTCCTGATACAAATGGAGCTGGATAATCCCCTAATGTGGCAGCATAAGCACCAGAAAGAGTACCTAAAAGCATACCTGCACTCATACCAATAGCACTAACCTTTTTTATAGCTCTTTTTGCTCTTAAACTAAAATTTTCCATTAAAACACACCTCCGTGTTTTTTCTTTTTGTGCCCATAATGTTTTATCTTCTTTTTTTCTTTTTGTTCAATCTTTTTTTAAAAGATTGTTTGCCCAAGCTTTCTATAAAAAGCTTGCATGATGCTTAATGACTACGGCTTTAGCCATTAATACTTTTTATTACTATAGCTATCAAAGCTACTTAGAAATATTGAAATAATTTTTATTTATAAACATTTATATGCTCTAGTAGTTATTATTACCTTAATAACCAAGAATATTAAATTTTTAAGCCGTAAAAATTAGTTTTTTCAAAAAAATATATTCTAAAAATGTTATAACTTTTGAATGGTATTTTCATTCTTTTCTGCAAATCTTTGCCCTAAACAACACCTCATTCTCAAAATTGTATGAACTTGAGGCAATTCCACTTATACAATTCCCTACGCTAAAACATTTATTTCCATATGCATCTATAGCCTCAACATAAACACTTTCTTCGGAACTATTTATTATGCTACTTATCTCTTCACTTATCAATCTGCATGACTCTCTGTCGCAAAAATTTTCCTTGTTGCAGCAAGCAACTATTGCTTGTTCAAAATTTCCATCACATAAATTAGCATTTTTGATGCTATTTGCCATATTATTGGCTTTAGCGCTCAAAAGACTATCTACATTAATTGAACTATTGCTTATTAAAACAAATCTTAAAGCTACTAAAGCTATTGCTACAAGCATTATTACAACAATCATCAAGCCAATAATCTCTGTTTGGGCCCTCTTCATGAATAATCCTCAACAGTTAGTTTACCTATCTTATATTTATCTTGCCCCGGATCATATAAACTAATAAGACTACTGATTCTTTTAATGCTTTTAAAGCTCCTTGGTCTTTTTTCATAAACATTATAGCTTTTATCCTCTTTAGGATATATAACCTCAATAGTTATTTTCCTATATCCGAATTCCTTAAAATAATCAAATCCTAATTTACTAAAAGCATCTACTTTCCCCAAATCTATGCATTCCTGTTCTTGGCCTAGATTGCTGCATCTAAATTCAGGTATAGATGGCAGTATTTCTATTAAACTCCTGAACTTTGAAGATTCATAGCTTGCTATATCTGCTTTTATGCTTGATATTGTAAAATTATAGAACATTATTAATCCAATTAATAACAACACAATAAATATTATAAGCACAAATATGCTTTCTTGTATTTGTAATTGGCCTTTTTTCAAAATACCACCTTACAATTGCTATTGTACAATTGGGCATTTAACAATTTAATAACATTATCATCAGATTCTATATTATAATTTAATAAAGAGCTTTTAACCAAGCTATAATCGCAAAAGCCTGTGCTACAACAACTCTGCAAGTATTCTGCCTTTTTAATATATATATTATTTATGTTGCTAAACTTCTCAGTCAATTGGTCATATCCACATTTATATGCATTATAACTCCCAGAAAAAATAGCTCCATAAACTAAAGCCTCATTTAATACCTTTGCCTTTTCATTTTTGTTAAATGTGACTATATTATTTATACTATCTATTATTAATAAATCTCCCTTTTCTTTAAGTTCATTTATTTGATCTTGACTTGACTCTGAAAAAAACACAAATTCATTGTTCTTGCCCAATTGGCTCTTAATTAACTCATCAAAATATAATGTCTTGAAATTGGTAAAAATACTTGGAAGTTCATTATAAATTTTGCTTGCATATTCTTCATTTCCATCTTTAATTAAATAGTAATCTTTATTGCTATCTACCAAATAAACAAAATTATCTATTTTGTAAGCCTTTTTGAATTCTTTGGTCCATGCGTATAACTTATTTACTTTAAGATTATCTTGTGTAAAAATTATTTTCCCATTCAAGTTCTGAACATAGTTATCATTAATAGTAAAGCTGTCGCAATTAAACTCAAATTTAAAATTTGCATTAATATCTATGGTCTTATATTGTTCTTGCCCCCTTAGTCCATTTATTATCCTGTCTATGCCTCGTGCAATTTCGGCGTTTTCCCTATTCTTTTGCAGCTCAGCATATTTAATCCCGAACCCGCTAAAAAAAATTATTAATATAGCCCCGCTTACAACAACAAATATCCAGTTAAACTGCACTCCTTGGGCCTTTTTCATTTTCTTAACTGTACAAAATTGCCTTTGTTTTCAAGGATAAAATTTAATTCTCTATTAACAATTTTGTCACATAAGGGATTTTCAGATACTTTTAACTTGTCTATGGTAATGCTTTTATCATTTTTAGAATCAACTGAGGCCAAAAAAACATTCTCTTCCCTACCAAAATCTACAGAATTAATTATAGTTTTATTTAGCTTATCTGGGATCTTTGTGTAATCAACGTCTTCTCCAACATTAATAAAGCAAATACTTGCCAATGAGCTTGGAACATTTAATTTATTTAAACTACAAGCACTTCCAAAATCTAGGCTATAGCAATTATCAACTTCTTTCTTTAACTTGTCTATAAAAACATTAAATTCAACATTGCTGCTTAGTGTTAAACTCTTATATATTACATTTCCACCATAAATCAACACAAATGCAATTACTATAATTCCGAAGATTATGACAAATGGTTGTTCCAATTGGGCCTTTTTCATTTTTAAAGAATAAAAATTATGGATAAATAGTTGCTGTTATCTCATTACCCCAGGTATCCCTACAATCTATATAATATACCTTATCTTGATTTAATGTAGCGCAATATGAATTCACTAAATTTCCCTCAACCATTCTTGCGCCATCATCCCATCCAGCGGGAAAAATAGATTTGTATGAATACCTGCATTCTGCATTTTCATCCAATTGTATGCAAAGTTTTCCAAGAGACTTGTAAAGCCTTATTATCTTAGGCAGATTATTATCAATAATCACTTGGAAGTTTCTTTCTTCAAATAGTTCATTGCCTGCAATATCATTACAACTCACTTTTAAGTTGTGCTGCCCTTCAGGTAGATTTTCTTCATGGTATATTGCATGTTCAAAGTCATACTCATCATTCAAACCAAATTCTTTTCCTGATATGGTATAATTACATATCGTAGCAGCTGATGTTGTAACATTAATTAATGGTCTTCTGTTATACAATTGTTCATCTTCTTTAGGGTCATTAATGAAAATCTTAAAGGTTTCAGTCGTTATCATAGTCCAAGGCTGAGGTTCAAAGCCTATGTTTCCATCATCATCTTTACAATTAATATTCATTCTAAACAAAGTTGCGCTTCTGTTATTGTCAATAGTAAAATCAGTGCCCCAATCAGAGGTCAGTTCTAGATTAGTAGTAAACTCTCTACAATCTTTATTAGCAGTTGAAAGGCATTCTATTTTGTTTCCTCTTTTAAAAATATCTTCAAATTCATTATAATTTGTGTTATTAGACTTGGTGTACCTACATTCAGCCACATCGCTATCTACACCATCAGTTGCATAAACACTCAATTCAATGCTTTTTTTGTCAGCAGGCAATAAAATTGAATTTCTTGGATCAATTTTATATATTAATGGTGGACTAGTATCAGGCCTCTTATCAAATTTAAATGAAACAAAACTTGAATCATCTGTCTTGTCAATTTTGTTTCCATTCAAATCTTCGCATTTAAAGTAAAATGTAACACCATTAATCTTGTCTGCTTCAGAAATGTTAAATTCTGTACTATGATCAAATTCATAAGCTGGTTCATTAAATCCAGATCCAATTCCATATTCTATGCCTTTTTTATCGCTGAATGTACATCTTGCTTTTTCATTTGTCTTAATAGCCAACTCTAATGAAACTATATTCCAGCTTAATTTATCTGGAATCTCAAATGACTTTCCATTATTGCTATATTCCTTTAAAACAGCTTTTGTAGCATCTAAAAACTTTGCTTCTATTCTTGTAATTTGTGGTTGTGTCACATCATCTTTAGGCACAGACAAGCATCTCCCATCATTTTTTCCAGGGGTCTGGAAGTACTTACAATTACCAGTAGCCCCACCTAGAATATCACATCTTTGCTTTGTACAATACCACTGCCCTTCTCCAGCTCCGCATGTTTCGCAATATTGATTTGTAGTCAATGGATATTCAGGCAAGCATTTCCCCGTCTGGAATGATTTTGATACTTGCACTAGTACAAGGGCTTTTAACAAACCATCATAAAACCCATGTTGTATTAAGAATGTACTTATTCCAGTTGGTACATGAAGTTTGCTAAACAGAGTTACTGTTCCGTCTATAACATACCTTCTAATGCCCATTGCAGAAGCAGCTGTTAAACCACCCAAAGTAGCGTATGATGCTTCAGGCAAAATATTTGATTTTTCAGTTCTGGCTACATAATCTGAAACAACTACTTTATCTGAAGATAAATTAGCCATTAGTCCATTAGCAAATGCTAAAGCTACACCTATAGGTATTTTTTCTCCAGTTAAGCTCTTATCTGGTAATTGAGCATCTTCAGTTGCTTTTGCTGCTCCAAACCCATAAAAAGATCCTATAACACCCCAAAATAAAGTATGAGAACCTACTTTAGTACATAAAGTTTTCGCAGCAGCTATAGGACCAGGACATGTAATAGGAAGAACATCGCAAGCGACCTTAGCAAGAATCCATCCACCAGCACAAGTACCTAATGCTAATTGCCCTGTAGCTAGTAGATTTTCAGAAGTAAACTCGCCCTGAAATTGACAATCCCCAAGACTATTGCACTCTTTTTTTGTGCATAAATTTGTTGCTTTATCTCCACCGCCACCACATTCATTACATCTACTTGTAGTTCCTGGCGGTATTTTAGGAGTACAACTTCCTATTGGGGTCCAAATAAAATCACTATCATACTTGCAATCACCTCTTGATTCACAACTCTCTCCTATACCCCAGTCCCAGCCATTTTTGCCACATGAAGCTCCTAAACCAAGCAATAATCCTGCAGAGATTGGCGGCCCTATTACAGGCACAAATCCTGCTATATCTGTTTCACTTCCTTCTCCACAACTAGCACAGTCTTGAAATTTATTTTCCCTAAAACCAGCTTGCACCCTTCCGTCTACACCAGTAGTCTCTTTACATAACCTTTCCCTGTCTTTATCAGTGTCATCAGTCTCTACTTTTCCCCATTGGCATCTTAAAATGTAATTATGTAATCCAGTGCTTCTTTTTTCATTCCCATAAAATGTTTCTAATGTGTTCAAGCATACACTTTCGCCAGTCCTAAATTGCCCTGGAAAGCAGTCGGGACATTCATCAACACAACTTGTACTAATACACTCTGCCTCCTTGCCCCCCTTGCCATCAGTATCAAAACATTTTTGGTAAGGATAATTGCATTTTTTTGCTACATCTTCCCTGTTGTTATTGCTGTCATACCAGTAAACATCAAACTCATCATTATCTTCTGTATTATCGCCACAACTAGTGTATTTATGGCTTATTGCATTATACCCAGCCACATTTCTACATTGCGTGCCAGCAAAAAATTCTCCGATCTTGCAATTTTCCCTAGTAGCCCATTTAAATAAATCTCCTGATTTGCAACAACCCTTATCAGCACTCCTACAAGAATTATCACATTCCACAGGGCTTGTGATTGCTCCATTATATGCATTAACATTTCCATTTGCAATATCTTGGATGCAAACCTTCTTTTCTTTAATTCCGCATAAAGAATTTGCAACATTACAGCATCCCAACTGGCAGTCTTGAACTTGCTCTTTTGGTAAGTCAAACCATCTTCCAGAATTTCCTTTAATGCATGCGATCTTGTATTTATTGCTTAAACATCCTCCAGGACCATTTGGAACGCAAGTCCCTTTCTTACAATTAGGGACTTGGCCTATAGTTGTAAAGGAATCTTTGTAACCTTCTCTACATCCTCTAAATGCTCTAAAACTTTCATCGGTACTTTCTACACAGAAATTATTGTCATACGTCCATTCACAAACATGGATGCTTGCAGCATCAACTTCTTGGCTTTTAAAAATCAAAATGCTTATAAATAAAATCCAAACTAAAAAAACATTGCATATTATATTTGCTCTTTTTGTTTTCATATTATTTTTCAATTATGAAATTAAATTCTATTGGTATCTCATCCTTAAAGCTGGGTATTGTCTTCAAGTAGATGATTTCTTTTCCACCATATCCCTGAACACTGCTTGTCGCTATTGGTTCATTTAATCCCAAACTGTCAAAATCAAATTCCTCATTATTACATTCTTTGTTTGTAATTTCCACTGCAATTTTATGAGCCTTTCCTATGCCAACTGGAACTTCAGCAAACATATTTTTTAATGTTGCTGTATAATCGCCTCTGCTTACTTCTAATGGATAAGTTATATCAATTCTTACATTATTTTCTAAAATATTATTACTAAAAGAAATTTTTCCATTTTCCTTAACATTAAGCCCTTCTTTTTTAAAGGTTTTAAAATCATCTATGCATTTGTTTATTTCACTTATTGTATTAGCATTTTTCATATATTCATTAAATTCATTGCTCATATCAGAAATTAATGGTAATTGATTAATATTTTCATTATCGGCTTTATAGCAGGCATAACTCACATTTATTCCGTTAAGCTCTTCTGCCTTATATGCATTGTAATGTCCGCCTTGTTTTCCAAGCAATATTAATCCATTTAACGCGCTTTTATAAACGCAATTTTGCACATAAGATTTTATTGGCTCTAGTCTTGTTGTCACAAATTTTTCATTGCTCTCAAGAACAGCAGTTTCTTTTATCAATAAACCCCTATTGAAATAAATAAAACCTATTACAACAATAACAACGATGCCAAGAATTATAAATAGAGCGACTTGTCCTCTTTTTTCCATACATTAAAAAATAGAAATTTTGTATATAAATCTTTTGTTTAAATTAAGATTTGCGCAAATGTGTTTAAAGACTTAATCGGAATCCACTCTAGGAGCTAATATAGTTGATAGACTTAATTTATCTCTAACAACATAATCCACCTTTAAAGGATAATCTTTACTAAACTGCAATATTACCTTATCTGCCAGTTTACTTCCTTTAATTATCTTTTTTAGATATTCTATTGAGTACTTTGATTTTATTTCACTACCTTGTAAGTCTATATTAGCTTCGTCTTCTTTATGATTAATTTCTACTCTTGCATCACTAACAGTTCCTTCTGCATGTATAGTCAGTTTTTTTTGATCCGCTATTAAATTTACTGATTCTGCTATTATATCCATATCTTCTATAGCTTCATCAAACATCATAGAATTCATTTCTACTTTTACGGGAAATTTTAAGTTAGGAATTTGTTGTTCTCTTTCCTCAGTGTCGAGTATAGCCAAATTAAAAGTCCTTGTACTTTCGCCCTTAAGTTGAATCCTTAACTTATTTCTGGCTTCATCTAATTCCACAATCAAAGTGTCACTTGGCTTGGCTCTTTTTAGTACATTTTTTAGATGCTCTAAATTAACCGCTATTTCCTGTTTATTTTTAACATCATAATCAAGGAATACTGTGTTAAGCAGCCTAAAAATCACCATTGCTACATTAGCCGGGTCCATTGCAATTATTTCAATTTTGTCTTTATCTATTTTTAATCTGACCTCATTCACGAGTTCTGAAATTATAGCTATAGGATCCTTCAAATATCTTGGTTCTGCTAATGCCAGTTTCATTTTTTGATCACCGATAAAAAATATAAAAACAATATATATTTAAAACTTGTTGTAAACTGTTTTTCCATTAATTAGCAAAAACTGATTTATGAATATTCTCTCCATCTATGGCCGCATTTTACACATTCATAAAACTTAGTTTCTGCTTCATCACTAGATCTCGTTTGTAAAAGCCAAAAATATGCTTTTTTATGGCCACATTTCTTACACTCTGTCCTTACTTTGGGCAAAGTCTCAACCTTTTGGTCTATAACTTCTATTTTCTCTCCCCTATCCAAATTTACCTTTTCCTTTAAAATAATATTCTTTTTCTCTCTTGACTTATAGCCGCACTTTCCGCACATTAAGCTTGATTTCTTACCAGTATCTTTTGGCAGTAATAAGCTCCCACATTTAGGACAAAATTGCATTTTTTAACCACCTACAAGCAAAGATTTTATTGAATTTAACATGTCAACTGCAATTATCTTTATCCAACCCAAGAAAGGTATCCTAAACACAGCCTTTCCTATCAACCTTTCTCTAGTAACATTGTTCTCGCCATGCTCTGGTATAGGCCCAGAATTATGGTCTCCTTTTGTTTGAAGTATATAAACATTATTATTTAAACTGTTTTTAACAACCCTATGAATAATTGGATCAGGTAAAAATGATTTAAATACAATGACATCCCCCATCCCAACAGCATCTATACTAATCCCTTTTAATATCATTATATCGCCTTTATTAAATCCATTTTTGAATCTCCATTCACTAGCCATTTCCTTGTTGATGTAATTTTTTTCATACCACCCGCCGCATATATTCCAATAAGAATTAAAACTATTTTCATAATCAATAGGATTAGTTCCGCAAATCTGTCTATTTTCTAGATTATGCGACATACTACCAGATACAACAGCTACAACGGGATGCGTTGTTCCTAATAATAATCCTAGTCCTGGGTACACTATAAACTTAACAAGAACAAACGCTATTAAAACATTCAATGCCCATGATAATGGGCTGTCATTTTCCCAAATAAATTTCCATGTTTTCTTAATAATTTCTTTTACTTTAGAAGTCATTTAAGTGCAAGAAAATCTTGTGAATATAAAGTTTTTCTTTTTTATTTCAATGCCTTATTAAAATCTGATATTAACTCTTTATTTCTTTTCCTCAGATTATCGATTGCAATTTGTAAGGACTTTTTTGGATTTTCAGAGCCATCGGTTTCTATGAGCATAACTGGGTTGCTTACTAAACTATGTTCTATGTTATACCCGGCGACCTTCACATGAGAATCTAGCCATAACTCCTTCCTTATTGCATTACTTAATGTATGATCCTCGCCTATAATTTCTATTTTTAGTCTGTCCTTACTTTGTTCTATAGGTTTTATTTCCATAAAAATCCTTGATAAAGAAACTATTTTAAATGTTTCGTTTTGAGTAAAATATTAGGTTAATAATGAAAATAAGAATAAAAACATATTTTAAATTATTGGGAATTTTCTCTATATTTCTCATATTAAAATTAACACTTTTTTTCAAGGGCGGAGCCTATTTTGATGAAGGAGTCTATGTAGGCATATCAAAATATTTCGCATCATTCGGAAAAATAGGTTATTTTGAGTCTATAAGGCCATTGGGGCTGCCATTGATATTAACTCCATTTCAATGGCTTAATTTAAACCCATTAATTGCCTCTAGAATAGTTTCATTAATACTTATTTTCATAAGCATTTTTATTGTATACAAAGTAACCAAAGCTCATTTTGGAAACAAATCCGCAATCTGGTCTTCCTACATATTTGCTACAAGTAGCCTTATCGTTCTTTTTGGAGGTTTTATATTAACTGACGTAATATCATACACTCTTGCTTTATTAGCAACTAGTCTGATCTTAGAAAAAAAATATACCTTATCCGGATTATTTGTTGGAACAGGATTTTTGATAAGGTTTCCTGTATTGATTATCGCGTTTCCTTTAATATTGTATCTTGTATTTAAGGAAAAAACAAATTCAGTCAAGCCAATTTTTAAATTCTGTGTCGGATTAATCGCAATTATATTCCCTTATTTTTTGTTTAATCTTTTATACTATCAGGGACCTATCATATATAGACTGCTCACTCCTTTAATGGATGCTGCCAAGATTGTACAAAATGAAACCTGGATCTATCCAAAATCTAATTTGTTTAGATTCTTCTCTGATATAGCAATAACGAATTTTTTAACATTATTATTTATGTTATTGGCCTTCTTTTATTTTATAAAAACACATAGAAATATTATAATATTATTTAGCCTATGCATACTTTCAATTTTATTTTATTTTTCCTACAAGGTAAATATATATGATATAAGGTATACTCTGTTTGTGATACCATTTTTAGTTGTTTTAGCTGGTGCCGGAGTATCAAAACTTTTAGAAGGCAAACCCAAAAAGATAGGTTATGTATTCCTCATAATAATACTAATTCCTGGCTTATCAACAACAGCCTACTATGCAAAAAATCCAGCTGTTAAAAATGACGCTTATATAACGCAACTAATAAAAAATTTTAAACAAGATGCGATAGTTACAAATTCTGCATTTACATTATTTTATTCTAATGTAAAAACTTATTTAATGCCTGGTCCAAATCTGGCTCACACCTACATAACGTACATACAGAATAAGAATGCAAAATGGCTTATCCTAAAACCAGACGAGTACTATTGCCCCCCAAATGACAGCATATGTACTATAGACTTCATAAAAAGAATTAATTACTTTGTTTCTAAAAACAATCTATTATATTGTGGCTATTTTTATGGCTCTAGGACAATAATAATGACTAAAGATAATACAAAATTGATATCACCAAATGAATGTCTAACCAAAATAAATTTTGAAAAAGTACAACTGCCTTCCAAATCAATCTTTATAAGAATAAATGCAGTTCCAATAACAAGCGACGGAGAATTAGAAAATGAAAATAATGTTATAAAACTAGTTAAAGAAATAGAAAAAAGAAACATGAAAGCTGTATTAGTTATTATACCTACCGAGAGTCAATTAAACAAAAATACTATAAACTTCATAAATAATCTAAATCCCAATACAGAACTAGGCATTTTTTACATAGATATGGTACATGCTGAGAATTTCGTTAATAAAATAAATTCCTTATCAGAAAAAAAAGTAACTGTCATTTCTCCTAAAGATGACGAGTGGGTAAGAAAGGCTATAAAAATTCCGGATGGTATAAAATATTGTTTTAGGGGAGCGTGGGATTCTACGATTTTAACCGTACCATGCAAAACTGTAAATCTGTACACAGTAAAAGATTGGAATAATATACAACTATTCACTCTTCAAGAACTTAAAAATAATTATGATATAATAAGGAATATCGATTATAACCTAGTAATAGACATACCTTCTGAAGCCATCTATAGCGATGAAAATTATAATACATATCTAGGATTCATTGATTATATAGGTAAAAATTAGTAGCTTATTCTCTCTAAAATCCAACATCCTACATTTACATTATATTTTTTCTTTCTGTGAAAATGCATAGTTTTTTTCAAAGGAAAATTTAATTTTAAAATACCATTTATCTTAAAGTTGTTATCTTGCGAAATACTTTTCATAAACTCTTGAGACTCTATTTTGTGTATGGTATAAATTTTATTTGATATTTTAAAAGCCTTTTCTAAAAAAATCTTATCGCTATGCACTTTTTGAACACCAAATGGGGGATTCTGAATAACTGTATCGACTTTTAAGTTAAAGTCCTTTATATCAATATTTAATATTTCATAATTACCATCAAATTCGGATAAATTTTCTTTTAATACCTTAATTGATTTTTTATCTTGTTCAACAAAATAAACCTTTTTTGCTCCCAAAATTATGGCTCCTACTCCAAATATGCCATTTCCACACCCAAGATCTGCTATAAATTTTCTTTGAATATCATTGCTCATATAAGCCTTCCAGAGTATTAACGATGCTGTTTCAGAATCTGTTTGGTATTGCTCTAAGGAAGAATTAGGATTTTGAACTTGTTTTAGCCCTGATAAAATAACAGCCAAGCTTTTTTTATTCATTTTTGGACTTCTTTAGCTTAATAACATCCCCGATTGTTATGTTTTTATCTTTAAAGTTTATTTTTGATAGTTTATCTTCTACTATTTGCTCAATCAACTTTATATTTAGGAACTTTTCTAATTTTCTTGCTAACTGAAATGATGGTTTTAATTTCCCACTTTCAAGATTGTGAATTTCAGATGCCCTTTCAGAGATCTTTAAGGCTAATTCTTCTTGTTTCAAACCCATGGTTTCTCTAGCACCCTTTATTTTATTAGAATAGTCATTAACAATATCATATAATACTTCCGGTCGTAGATTATTTTTTTGCACATGAGTCTTAGAATAAGATTCTCCAATGATCTTTACCTCAACTACTTTTCCAAATCTTGCGCAATTTTCGCATACTGTTAACATTACACCTTCAACTATTGCTTCTGTAAGGTTTTTGTTGCTGCCACACATTTCGCAAGCTATCATTTTTAGTTAATTAATGCTAATAATTTTTTCTAACTCATCTCTATCCTTAAATCCTGAGTATAACTTATCATTGATAACAATGCTTGGTAGTTTTTTAACACTATAAAGTCTAGTAAGAGTGTTTATCACTCCGTTATTAATATCTGCATTAAATGAGTAAACATAAATATTTTTTTCGGGATATGTTTTCCTTAAATTTGTAAGAACATATCCCTGGACACTGCATTCTGCACATTTGCCTTCATCATTTGAATAAAAGAACAAAATCAGATTCAAATCCTTTCCACACCTCTTTGATACATCCTTCAAAAAAAGCCAGTGTTTTGTCTCTAGAAGTGAATAATACTCTACAGAGTTTAAAACCGCTTTATTGTTTTTGCCTAGCTGCGATTCTAAATTATCTAGATTATCGCTTATTTTATATAGCTCTTCTGTTAGCTCTGGATAATCTACGAAATTACATGGATTCTGAGACGCTATAGAATATTGTGTTTCTAATGTCAATACCTGTGTTCTAACCATCTGTTGAATCTCATTTATAGAGTCTAGTTTTGCATTTGTCAATAATATCCCTATCAAAATACCGATTACGAATATACTGGCTGATATAACAAAAGCCACTAAGTATTTCCCTTTGCTTATTTTTCTTTTTGCTACCATTTCTGTTTTCTTTTCAATAGCATCTCTATAAAAACACCCAACCAAACACCAGAAACTAAAATGCTATAGAGTATTAAATATGCCGGTAACGAGAAAATACCGTATCTTAACATTTTTTCCTTTGTAAATCTATGTGCGTAAAATATCACTATAGCTCCTAGTATTATGCTAACAACAAAGAAGAACAAATTTGTAAAATTGACTTCTATCCAACTAAAATCAAATGACAAGTTCCTTATTACAGATAATAAATCAAAATTAATCTTGCTCCATCTGTATATATGGTCAAAAGCTGTTTTGAATACAAATCTATATAATGTTAAAAGTAATAAAGAAACAGCCAAAAAACCAGAGATAAAAACCCTTGGCATCTGCAGCATACCAAAATCTCCATATCTTTTGTTGAAGACCATCCATTTATAATTAAACATATTGAACATTGTTCCTTTATACCATCGATTCCTCTGTTTATAAAAGTCCTTTAAGGTGTCTGGAGCATTTGTATAAACTTCAGTATTTAAAAGCTGTACTACCTTATAATGTGCTTTGTGGATTCTTAGAGTTATCTCCAAATCCTCAGTAAGGTTCCTCTCATCAAAACCGCCCGCCTCTTTCAATATTTTTTTCCTGTAAACACTAAATGGACCTGGGGCTACGTGCACACAATTCAATGCACCCATTAGACTTTTATAAAAGAAGTTAATCAAGTATTCACTCCATTGAACCCTTTGCAAGAATGATCTGGGATTGTGTATCTTCATTAAAGGCAATACTATTGCTACATCCTTATCTTCAAAGCTAGGCAGCATTTTTTTAAGTGCATCGCTATTAGCAAAAGAGTCTGCATCCAAAACAACAAAAAACTCCCCTTTTGAGATTTCCAATGCCTTATTTAATGCAGAACCTTTTCCAGAGTTTTTTTGAGTGATTAATTTGATGTTTCTATCCTTGTTAGAGTTTATTATATTATTTATAATATGTTCAGTTTTGTCTGTGCTACCGTCATTTACAACTACCAACTCCAACAAATGCTTGGGATAGTCCAAATTAAGCACCGAACTAATTGTTTTTTCTATATTATCTTCCTCATTATATGCAGGTATTGCCACACTCACTTCTGGAAGCTTCTTTAATCTTTTGGGGCTTCTTTCAAAGTGTTCCATAAAGGTTAAGAGCCAAAAAACAATTATATACATACCTATAAAAAAAGCGATCCAAACAAATATTTGTAATAGCGAAACCATAATTCTATTTAGTTTTTATTCTATATAAAATTTTCTTAACTAATGTTTAAGATAAAAATGCAGATTTTTCATACTCCCAGATTTCTACTTCAACCTGATGCTCTTCATTAAAATTTTTAAATACCAACTTAAATCTGGGGTCATTTCTTAACTGGTAAAGCAAATTGGTTTCCCTATCACCATAAAACCTTTCTCTGATAGCCTTATCAATCCATATATACTCTATATCGTACTTATTTAACATAGCAATTGTATCTTCGATCTTCTTTGAATATAAAAGATTTAGGGAGTCCTGCCACCTTTCATTAACCAGCGGAGCATAAAAGAAATTTGGGTCCATCACATTCTTTTTGTTTATATGTGTAAACCAAAATCCTCTGTCATAATAACTAAAAACAACTGCTCCATGAGCAGATTTGGCTTTCAGATAGCTTAATGCCTCTATCTGCTTTTTGGTTGGCTCGCTCAATGCCAATTGATTGATAAAGCTTATGCCAGAAAAAATTATGCCAATAATTACTATGCCTATAGACAAATTCTTTATTAATTGGCTTTCCCATTTTCTATTCAAAAGCTTAATTAAGCCAATGCTTCCAATAATAGCAATAATAATATTCAGATAAAATATGACAAAGTTAAAATAAATAGAAATTAATAATAATAAAAGTACAGATAAATAAACATAAAAATACTTGTACTTTTTATCAGTCCACAATACATAAATGCCCAAAAATAACAAAAACACTGAAAATAAGCTTAACCCAAACTTGCCGCCAAAATCAGAAAATAAAGCTTGATAGCTAAAGTTTATCGTGCTTTGGATAATCTTGAACCTTATCTGTTCTGGCAGCCCATATTTCGACAAAAGATTATAATGATTAAGAATTTCAAAAATAATAACAATTACTAAAAACAACAAGAACCATTTAATCTTTTTTCTGTCCCTAACCACGGCATATATAAAAAATAAAAAAATTACGAATAATATTGAAAAGAAACTAAAAAATGTAATTGCAGACATAAATAACATTGCCAAAATAGAGAGTATTTTTTTATCAAACAAAAGCAAATAGAATCCTAATGATGTTAGAAATATTACTGCTGCAAATGCATTGCTTGCTGAGAACAAATATAAAAATGGCGGACTTAATAAAAGTATCAACAAAGAAAGGTTTCTTATATTTTTATTTTTTGTAAGCTTAGATATTATCAAGCCTATAAGCAATGAAGTTAAAAACCCAAAAATAATTGGCAGTAAAATCGAAATTTCTTCCAAGGTTAAATTTGTTATTTTTGAAATCCAGACAATTAAGATTGGCCATCCTAAGGAATATGCAAAGGGCCTGCCGCCATAACTTAAGTCATCAAATAAAGGAACTCCTTTGTTCTCTAGTATCAGTTTACTAATTCGAAGATTATAATAAGAATCATCACTAAATAAATTCTTGTTATCATAATTATAAAATCTCAGTATATAGATGCCACTAAGTAAAATAATTCCTAGAATCAATATTCCAACAAAAATCGCGTTATTCGCAAATGACCTTGTATACCTTTGCTCGTTCATTTTGATAAGATAATTCGAAACAATTTTTGTCTTGTGTGTATATCAAATCTTCTATGCCATATTGTTTTTTTGTTGATTCAGACAAGTATATATAAGTTATATGATATTTTCGTATCAATTCCAAAGCCCTAGCAGTAAAGGGAGTTAAATACAAAACTTCTATATCCTCAAATCTCTTTTCAATATCATCAATCAATAAAAAATAACTATCCATCACATTTTTTCTCTCAGCTATAGAAGTAATCAAATGTCCCTCATCAAACCTTGAAAGAACCGTAGTTTCTTTTGGTGTATTCGCCTTTATGTAAACCAACGCCCATATTTCCTCCTTAGATAAAGAATCTGTTATATTGTCTTTTGCTGTCGTAATGCTTGGATAAATAGAAAATACGGCTATCAACCCTATAATAATAGCAAAAAATGAATTTCTCAAACTATTGAACTTAGTTAGTGCCAAATAGTTAAAAAAGTTTTTAATGGACAAAGACACTAGTATAGAAAATGAAACTCCAATAAAAATCAGCCCACTAGCAAAATCAATAAACTTTGTTATTGTTAATAACAATACACTTAACATCAAACTGCTTATTAAGTATATTGATATTTTCCTTTCTTTAAACAAACCATAGTAAAGCCCAATTACCCCAAATAATAAAGTCAAAATTCCTATAAAATAAATTAGGGCTAACAAACTTACATCCCTGTATAATAGTTCAAAAATAGGTTTTGGTATGCTGCTCTTCAGGACATTCAGCCCATACTTATAAAAAACATTTTTATATATAATAAAATTTATTAGTAA
This sequence comes from Candidatus Woesearchaeota archaeon, assembly GCA_016185565.1. Lineage (GTDB taxonomy): Archaea > Nanobdellota > Nanobdellia > SCGC-AAA011-G17 > JAGVZF01 > JACPNH01. The sequence continues at coordinate 52,422 of JACPNH010000030.1, forward strand.
CATAATAAAAACCGAGAAAAAAATTGTTTCTTTTCTAATATTTCCTACTTCTACAGATTCGCTAACTAACAATATTACATATAACAACAGAGTAACCAGAACAATAAATGAGGTTGGATCTATTAAAGGTAATAGAAAAGATAATATAGCAAATTGCACCACATACTTTTTATCATGACCAATTCTAATAAAACAATACAACATATAAAATAATAATGGTAATAACAAAGAAAATGAGGCTACTTTGTTTAATGTCTCCCTAACAAGCAAGGGCACAAATCCTGATATTAGGGCCGATATCAAAGCTGCATTTTGATCTTTACTAATTTCATTAGCAATTAAATAAACTACTATAACCAACAAAGAAATAAAAAATTCAGGTATTAATTTCAAAGCAAGATCAATCCCCAAAAAAGAACTGAAAAACGCTAAAAAATAATGGAATAAGGGCGGATACAAAATATTCCTCCCGCCATAACTTAAGTCATCATAGAATAGTGGTTTGAAATCTTTAATTATGTGTTCAGCATGTCTCAAATGAAAATATGCTAAATCTCCAGTAAAACTAGAAGTATTTAAAACGAACAAAATTCTAAATACAAAAACTATTAAAAAAATAAAAGAAA
>JACPNH010000019.1 GCA_016185565.1 Candidatus Woesearchaeota archaeon
GTATTTTACTAAAGGCCCTAGGAGTTCTGCATTGACCTTTAAAATTAATGGTATAAACATGCACTGTATTAAGGGTCATGAAATATGTACGCTTGCTATAGAAGCTTTAAGATTAGCTAATTCAAGGAATGCTCATACAGCCATAGAGATATTCTTTTTGAATAATGATGAGAAAACAATTGCCGTTGAAGTGCCCTTATGGCTAGAGCCAAATGAAATAGCATATTTCAAGGATTTATTTAAAAGCGAGCATCCTTTAACTGGGCATATAGATATATTAAGACTTGAAGATAATAAAATTTGGATTTGGGATTATAAGCCTAATTCATCTCAAGAAATATATGCGGCTACGCAAACCTTCTTTTATGCATATATGCTTAGCAAAAGAACAAATATACCTCTAGGGAATTTTAGATGCGGATATTTTGATAGCAATTGTGCCTATGTTTTTAAACCCGCACAGGCTTCTGTAATAAAAGATAATACCTTAATTGACTACTTATAAATACTTTTAAATATGTTACAAAATTGTTTATTTTTATGGTAAAACTACAATTTTATCCCATAGATTTTGGTTATGAAACAAATATTAGTGGAAAGGCTATAATACAAATATTTGGTAGAACCTTTGATGGGAAAAGAATATGCGTTTTTGATCATAACTTTTATCCTTATTTTTATTTAATCCCTAAGTCCAATATAGATGAAATTACTGATAAGATAAAAGAAATAAATATAGTAAACAAAGACGAATCATATTATGTTATAGAATCTGAGGTACAAAGTCTTAAATTTAACAATAAACAAGTTAAGGCTATAAGGGTAGTTGTTAACCATCCCAGATCAATTAGAGTTATAAAGAGATTTATAGAAGCAAATTTTAATAATATAGATTTTGGTGAATCTGATATCCCGTTTATTAGAAAATATGTTCTAGACCATAAACTTGCTCCATTATCGTTAACAGAAATTGAAGGAAATTTAATAGAGAGGTCTGACTTGGCTATAGATTTTGGAATAAATATAGATTCTATAAGAAATCTGGATACAGAATTTTTTAATAATCCTAAAATATTGTCTTTTGACATAGAAGCTTATACGCAAGAAAAACGTTATCCAATAAAAGAAAGGGATCCTATGATAATGATTGCGTTTTCGGGCAATGACGGTTTTAAGAAAGTTATAACCTGGAAGAAATTTAAGTCTTTAAATGAATCTATAGAATTTGTAGAAGATGAACAAAGTTTAATTAAAAAATTTCTATCAGTAATAAACGAGTATAAGCCCGATTATTTAGTAGGGTATTTTTCAGATGGTTTCGATTTTCCTTATATTTATGCCAGAGCTAGAAAATATGAAGTAAAACTAAATTTTAGAAATTCAAAATTAAAATTGGTGAGAAGAGGAAATTATGGCTCTGCTAAAATCAAAGGTATAGTCCATTTAGATATTTTCAAATTCATAAAATCAATTATGTCTGGTTCTTTGAGGCTGGAAAATTATAGCTTGGGCATAGTAGCTTATGAGTTATTAAATGAAAAAAAACTTGATGCTAACATAGAAGATATAGGTATAGTCTGGGATGAAAATCCTAACCAATTGGAAAAATTTTGTATGTACAACCTGCAAGATGCAGACTTAACGTTGAAATTATGTGAAAAAATATTGCCAAATCTAAATGAATTAGTTAAGTTAGTTGATATACCTATTTATGATGTATGTAGAATGGGTTATAGCCAATTAGTAGACTCTTATTTGGTTAAAAGAGCAAAAGAATACAAAGAAATCTTCCCAAATAAACCAGATTATGGTTTAGTATCGGAAAGAAGAACACATACCTATAAGGGGGCATTTGTTATAAATCCAGTACCTAAATTTTATCAGAATATAGCTGTTTTTGATTTTCAATCATTATACCCTAGTATAATAGTAACGCATAATATAAGCCCAATTACCTTAGTTAATGAAAATGGACATACTACGCCAGAAATAGAATTAGAAGATGGAAGAAGAGTCGTTTATCATTTCTCTAAAGAAGAAGGGTTTATACCAGCTGTTATAAGAGACATAATCATAAGGCGACGAAGGGTAAAAGAGCTTTTAAAAGAGGATTTTTATAATCCAGTTTTAGAAGCTAGGAGCTATGCATTAAAAACTGTGATGAATGCCACTTATGGTTATTTTGGTTTTTTTGGGGCGAGGTGGTATTCAAAAGAAACTGCAGAGGCAATTACAGCTTATGGAAGAAAATATATCCAAGATGTAATAAAAGAAGCGCAGAGACATAATTTTGACGTTATTTATTCTGATACAGATTCTATATTTTTAGATTTAGAGAACAAAACTAAAGAAGACAGTTTAAAATTTTTAGAAGAGGTAAATAGAAAATTACCAGGATTTATGGAGCTGGAGCTAGAGAACTTTTATATAAGGGGCATATTTGTTATGAAGAAAAATGAAGCTACTGGTGCTAAGAAAAAATACGCTTTAATCTCTGAAGATGGAAGAATTAAAGTTAGGGGTTTTGAAACCATTAGAAGAGATTGGTCATCTATAGCAAGGGAAGTTCAAAGGGAAGTACTTAATTTTTTATTAAAAGAAAATTCTCCAGAAAAGGCTTTTGATTATGTAAAGAAAGTTATTACTGGTATAAGGAATAAAATAGTAGATAAAGAAAAAATGATTATACAAACTCAATTAAAGAAGAACATAGAACATTATGATTTGTTAAGTCCGCATGTAACTGTGGCTAAAAAAATGAAAGAAATGGGTTATTATGTTGTTCCTGGTGCTATAATAAACTATATTGTAGCTCCTGGAAAGGGCAGGATAATGGACAGGGCAATGCTGCCAAATGAAACAGAAGATTATGATGCGGAATATTACATCAATAATCAAATTATTCCAGCAGTAGACAGGATTTTTGATGCACTTGGCTACAATATAGAAGAGCTATTGAAAGGAAAAGAACAAAGCAGCCTAAAAAGTTTTTTTAAAAATGAGTAATGAGCAAAATTTTGAAGACTATAAAAAGGCAGGTAAAATAGCTGCTGAGGTTAGAGAGTTTGCAAAAAAAATAGTTAAGGTAGATGGTTCTTTATTAGAAGCTACAGAATTAATAGAGCAGCAAATTATAAAACTTGGAGGAAGGCCGGCTTTTCCAATTGACATGTCTTTAAATAATATTGCTGCGCATTATTCTGCAACAATAAACGATAAAACAGTATTTAAAGAAAATAATTTAGTTAAGGTAGACATAGGAGTGCATATTAATGGAGCGGTGGCAGATACTGCTGTTTCTATAGATCTTGGAAATAACAGGGAGTTAATTAAGGCTGCTGAACTTGCTTTGTTAGAAGCCCTGAAATTGGTGAAGCCTGGTATAAAAATTCTCGAAATTGGAGCTGTTATTCAACAGACAATTCAAGATTTTGGGTTTTCTCCTATAAGAAATCTTTCTGGACATGGCTTAGAATTGTATAAGGTACACACTAAACCAAATATTCCTAATATAAATAATGGGGATAAAAATATTCTACAAGAGAATCAGATAATTGCAATAGAACCATTTGCTACAAATGGGGCTGGGTTAATTATTAATGGAAAGCCAAGTGAAATTTATGAATTAAAAATCAAAAAACCAATTAGAAATCAAAGTGCAAGGAAATTATTGAGTTTTATAGAACAAGAATACAGGACATTGCCTTTTAATAAAAGGTGGCTGCTTAATAAATTTAACAATTTAGATGTGAGTTTAGGGCTCTCATTACTAGAAAGAGAGGGTATATTGTATCAGTATTCTATATTACCTGAGAAAAATGATGGTATAGTTAGTCAGGCTGAACACACGGTAATTGTAAAAGATGATTCCATTATAACAACAAATTTGTAATAAAAACCTTTATAAACACTTTTTTAGGATAAGTAACAAAATGAGAGACGAAGAATTTTTTGATGAACAGCAAGGGGATATAGAAGGTCAGGAGTTTTTAAGAGTTAGAACTCCTAGAGGAAAAGAAACCCTTGGTATAGTAGAACAAAGACTCGGGGCATCAAGAATGAACATAAAATGCTTTGATGGAAAGATAAGAATTTGCAGAATTCCAGGCAGATTAAAAAGAAAACTATGGGTGAGAGAAGGGGATGTTGTTTTAGTAGAGCCATGGGAACTTGGAGGGGATGAAAAGGGAGACATAATTTATAAATACAAAAAAAACCAAGTGCAATGGTTGCAAAATAGAGGCTATATTAAATCAGTAGAAGAATCTGAAGAATTCTAGATATGTATGAGGATCAGTTAAAAATAAATAAGGATAGAATTCCAATTTTAATTGGAAAAAATGGGTCTGTTAAAAAACAAATAGAGATAAAAACACAAACAAAAATAACAATTGATTCTAAAGAAGGCGATATTTTTATTAGAGGTAATGAATCATATGAGGTTTATATAGCAAAAATTATTGTTCTGGCCATTTCTCGGGGATTTAATCCTGATATTGCATTGATGTTGAAAAATGAAAATACTATTTTAGAGATACTTGATATCAAAGATTATGCAGGGCGGTCTAAAACAAAAATAATTAGGGCTAAGTCAAGAGTGATAGGCACTAAGGGCAAATCAAAAAAATTAATAGAGCAATTGACTGATACTGATGTATGTGTTTATGGAAAGACTATATCTATAATTGGCAAAGTAGAAAACGCTATTATGGCGAGGAGAGCAGTTGAAATGTTGCTTGGAGGCTCTAAACATGGGAATGTGTACAGCTGGTTAGAAAAACAGCAACATCATCTTAGAGAGCAAAAACATTTAAACAATTATTAATACATTTATTAATACATTTCTTCCAGACGCTTAATACGTGAATCTATGGGTGGGTGGGTGGAAAATAAATTGTTAAAATTGCCGCCTAAGTTTCTTAATGGGTTTTCTATATATAGGTGGGCTGTTGCTTTATTAGCAGTGTCTACCATTTTGTCTTTGTCATTTTTTATTTTTTTTAATGCATTAGCCAGTCCATGTGGATTTCTGTTCAATAAAGCGCCGTCTGCATCAGCAAGATATTCACGTTGCCTAGAAACAGCAAATTTTATTAGCTGGGCAATTAAAGGTGCTAAAATTGCTAGAATAGCACCAATAAGTACTGCGATTATTAATATGCCTCCACTACCTCTTTGATGTTTTTGTCTAGGAGACCACAAAAAGCTTCTTAACAAAAAATCGCTTAATAAAGCAATTATCCCCACCAATATAGCAATTAGCATCATTAGTCTTACGTCATAGTTTTTTATATGGCTTAATTCATGTGCAATAACACCTTCAAGCTCCTCACGGTTCATATTTTTTCTTAATCCGCTGGTGACTGTTACAGATGCGTGCTTATAGTCACGGCCTGTGGCAAATGCATTCATAGAATTTTCTTGAATAATGTATACTTTTGGTGTTGGAATTCCTGAGGCAATAGCAAGGCCTTCTACTGTGTTGACTAAATAAGGATCGTCTTTTTTGGTTACTTCTTTAGCATTACTCATGGCTAAAATTAATTTGTCACCAGAATAATAGCCAATAAGAATCATTATTAATGATATAATAAACGCTACTAATAATCCAAAAGTTGCGGTAGCAAAGATATAGCCAAGAATATAACCTAGGACCATAATAATAACCAAGAATGAAAATATCAACAAATATGAATTTCTTTTGTTCTTAGAAACTTGTTCATAGATGTTCATCTTTTTTCTTGTAAAGTTTTTTGTAGCCTATCCAAAGCACGATTAACAGCTCTAAAAATAATATTATCACTCTTATGTATTTATTCTGCTCCATCAGGAACCTCATGGTTGCATAAAATAAAGTGGCTATTCCACCATACATAAAGCCAGAGCCTATAAATTCTATTTTAAATAAGACCCCAAAAACTATTGCTACGATTCCGATTAAGGCGATTATTATAAATGAAAGGTTGCTATGCTTTTTTGTTGCATCTTCGAGATATTTTTGGCAATAATCGCACTTAGCAAAAATAGGACATTTATCTTTTGTGTAATTGAAAAGAGGCTGGCCTTTTTCATTGTAACAGTTTTTTACTTCTTGTGTTTCGTATACATAGTTGCAGCTTTCGTTTACTATTTCAGCTAGATATGGTTTTTCATAAGGACGATAAGGGCCGCTAATAGTGTAGTTGCAGTAAACATCATACTTTGGAGTTTCGTAAAATGCTTCCATTGAAACTATAACAAGGGCAGTGAAAATAACAGCTATTCCAACTATTATAGCTATTTGTTTTATATCTGCCATTTTCAGAATTTTACTTTGACTGGCTTTTTTGCCTCGCTTTCTGCTTCAAAGAATTCATATTGCTCTTTGAAATTGAACATTCCAGCCATAACATTCCCAGGGAAGCTTTGTCTTGAGTTGTTGTAGCTTAAAACATTTTGGTTATAGAATTGTCTTGAGAATGCTATTTTGTTTTCAGTGGCAGAAAGCTCTTCTTGTAACATCTGGAAATTTTCAGTAGCCCTTAATTGAGGATAGTTTTCTGCTACTGCGAATATAGTCTTTAAGGCTCCTGCAAGCGTATTTTCTATTCTTGCCTTTTCTTTTAAGGAAGTGGCTTTTAACATCGAGGCTCGGGCGTTAGTTATTTCTGTCAAGGTTTCACGCTCATGCTTCATATAGCCCTTTACTGTCTCTACTAGATTCGGTATTAAATCATAACGTCTTTTAAGCTGAACATCGATCTGACTCAATGCTTCTGATATTCTGTTTCTTAATACTATAAATCTATTATAGACTGCAATAAACCATATTATTAGGATTGCGATAATAGCTATTATAATCCATAATACTATATTTGCCATGTTTTAAGGCTCTATAACCCAATATTTAAAGCTTTTTGTTTTTAGCAACAAATTTTATAAAGGCTTGAAATTTAATTGAGAAAATGGCAGAGGAAAAAAAAGAGCCGATAGCAATCGAACTTGCAAAGAAACAGAGAGAGATATCTATATCAGAATTCTTCACAAAAAACAGGCATCTTCTTGGCTTCGATAACCCTACAAGGGCTTTAATGATGACAGTGAAGGAGTGTGCTGATAACGCACTAGACGCAACAACTGAAATGAAAATTCTTCCTGAAGTTATAGTGAAAATAGACCAGTTAGCAGAAGATAGATTTAAAATTACAGTTGAGGATAATGGTCCTGGAATTGTCAAGAAACAGATACCAAATGTATTTGCAAGATTACTTTATGGAAGTAAGTTTCATACCTATAAGCAACAAAGAGGCCAACAAGGTTTGGGCGTCTCAGCAGCATTGCTCTATTCACAATTAACCACAGGAAAACCAACTAAAATTACTTCAAAAATAGATCCTAAAAAGCCAGCCCATTACTATGAACTTGGAATTAATACCAAAACTAATGAGCCAGAAATATTTGAAGAGAGGGATATAGAATGGGAAAAAGATCATGGGACAAAAATAGAACTTGAAATAGAAGCAAAATACCAAAAAGGAAAGCAGAGTGTTGATGAATATATTAAGCAGGCAGCAATTTCAAACCCACATGCACATATAATTTACACTACACCAGAAGGAGAAAAAGTAGAATATATCAGGGCTACTAATGAACTGCCTAAGGAAAGCAAAGAAATAAAGCCTCATCCCCATGGCATAGAGCTGGGAATATTAATAAAGATGTTGCATGATACAACAGCTAATACAGTACAAGGATTTTTACAAAATGATTTTTCTAGAATAGGGCCTGGAACTGCTAAAGAAATAATAGATGATGCTAGACTTTCTATAAATAAGCCAAAGAATTTAGAAAGAGAAGACATAGAAAGGTTGTTTAATACTTTACAAAATGCAAAAGTTATTGCCCCTCCGACAGATTGCTTAAGTCCGATTGGACAAGAAACTTTAGAAAAAGGATTAAGAAAAGAGATAAATGCTGATTTTTATGTTACTACCACAAGACCCCCTACAGTTTATAGAGGCTTTCCTTTTCAAATAGAAACAGCAATAGTTTTTGGTGGCGAACTTGAAAAGGAGGCTCAAGTCAGATTGTTAAGATTTGCAAACAGAGTTCCTTTATTGTATCAGCAAGGAGCTTGTGCAATTACAGAAGCTGTAATGCAGACAAACTGGAAGTCATATGGATTGCAGCAGTCCGGTGAAAATCTACCAATAGGACCAGCAGTTATAGTAGTTCATATGGCTTCGGTGTGGGTTCCATTTACGAGCGAGGCTAAAGAAGCCATAGCTCATTATGATGAGATAATAAAGGAAATTAAGCTGGCATTACAAGAATGCGGAAGAAAACTTGCTTCTTATATAAGACATAATGTAAGGGCTGAGGAGCAGAAAGAAAGAATAAGCTTGTTTGAGAAATATATACCGGAGCTTGCACAGTCTTTAAGTGTTTTAAGCGGAGAAAAGAAATTTAGCATAGAAGAAAATCTAAGGAAAATCTTGAAGAAAAACATGTCTATGCTGCTGGAAGAAAACGGATTGAATGAAAATGACAAAGAAGCAAATAAAAAGTAAGGAGGAATTGGAGTTTTTCGGAAAGAAATTAGTTGATCAGGTTGATAAAGGAAAAAATCCCGAAATAAAATTTACTCTGAGAAATTTAAGCAATATTGTATTTGACAAAAAATCTGAGACGTTAAAACTTGGAGACAAGACTGGTTCTAGGTCATTTTTTAATGTTGCACACTCAAAAAAATTCTTGCAAACTGTTGAGGTGGCTAGTATAATAAAAAAAGAGTTGCTTGAATCTGGGAAACACGAACATTTGAGAGGAATTTTCTATATGAGCAAAAGAACGATTCCAGGAACTAATGTGAACATAGTTGATGATCAAATAGAAAGCGATAAATCCATCGAGGATCTCGAGGTCATAACAGGATTGTCTAGAGAGCAAATGCATGTATCCGCAAATAAGATGGGGAGCATGATAGGCAATGTAATCCTCGAAGATTCAGGTGATACAATTGATTGCAGCAAACTTGGCAAGGGAGGATATTCTATACCCTCTATTACTGACGAGCTTGAGTTTAAGAAAATAAAAGCAAAATATGTTCTTTATATGGAAAAAGCATCTACTTTTGAAAGGCTTGCTGAAGACAAGTTCTGGGACAAAAATGATGCAATAATTATAACTTCACAAGGCCAAACTACTAGAGGCATTAGGAGACTATTACAGAGAATTTCTGAAGAAGAAAATCTCCCTATTTATGTTTTAGTAGATAATGATCCTTGGGGGTATTATATCTACTCTGTAATTAAATATGGATCAATAGCACTTGCCTTTGCTTCAGAGAGACTTACTATACCTAATGTAAAATTTATAGGAATTTCTTGCGATGATATAATAAAATATGATCTGAAAAGACAACTTATTAAGTTTACAGACCAAGACAGGACTAGATTAAAACAGATTACGGATTATGAATGGTTTAGAAATAATAAAGACTGGCAAAGACAATTTAAAATGATGAAATATAATGACTCTAAGGTTGAAATTCAGGCATTAAGTTCTAAAGGAATAAGTTTTATTAGTGATATATATTTAGTTAATAAAATAAAAAATAAAGAATTCTTAGACTAATTTACTTTCAAATAATAAATTAGTGAAATCATTAGATGGCTTTAGCTTAGTTGAAGAATGATAAATTTGTATCAAAGTTATATTATCTTTTATTAGTTGGATATCCTTATTTAAAAATTTAGACAATAGTATCAATTGAGTTATTTCAAATGGCCTCTTCCCCCTTATAATCTCTGATATATTGCCTTGAGTCGATCCAAGAAACTCAGCCGTTTTTTCTTGTGTCATGCCATTCTCTTTTGAGATACTTTTTATAAAATTGCTTCTGAGATAGATATACACTTTAGGTTTTCTAACTAAACTTACAAATAACTTCTTTTTTCTTTCACATCTATCGAATATTCCTATTTCCCACATCTTCTTAAAATTACACCAGTTGCATATAACTATCTTACCCCCTAATTTGATCTTTGATTCTTCATATCTTGAATTTATACCCTCGAGTTTTAAGCAGCCCATACAGAAATCTCTAAGCCAATTTTCCTTAATTTTATTATAGGAAAATGATATGCTTGATACGCTCGTTCCTGTATTCTTATTATAATAGGAGATTGTACCTTCAGCAGCAAAATAACCTCTAAGAAAACCTCTTCTTAAGTCCTTATCAATCGAAATGTAATTAAGGCTGTTTTTCATTATAGTTTGAAACATCTTTCTCAATATAATCCCATTAATTTGAATTTTTAGTGTTTCTGATAAGCATCTTTTTATTTTGTATATTCTATCTATTCTATTTATATTTAATATACACATCCATTTTTTCTTTATTGCTTTACGACTTCCGAATCTGTAACGAATGTCTAAATCTATGTCTTCTAATGGTATTCTAAATTTAGATATAAAAAAATCTAACATAAATTTACAAATATCTGGATCTATGCTAGTGTAGCAAATAGCCCATGGGTTGTTTTCACTTGTGACGCCGTCCCCTAGATATAGTCCAATTGCTTCTGCGAATGTTACATCCAACTTTATTGAATTTGGTAAAGTGACATCTGATAAATGATTGCTTGTCCTGCCTATCAGATTTTTATACTTTATTTTAACTCTATTATTCTTTTGTTTTTCAATAATTAACTTTTTATCTTTAAAAGTCTCTTTAGCTATTTTTGTTATATCTATTTCCATTTTCCTAAAGTAAGTATTCCTCAAACTTATATACTCTTAAATTAATCACACTTTTCCAATCTGCTATTAAATTTTTAAATTTCTGCCTTATGTCTCTAGATATTAATTCTAACTCTTCTGTATTCTTTGCTATGATCACAAGAGTTAAATCATATTCTCCTAATATTGAGATTAGCTCTATTACATTTTTATGATGTGTTAAGAATGAAATAAATTTATTCAGTTCTTCTTCGCTGATATTCTGGAGTTTTACCTGGATATTTGCAACAAGATCATAACCAAGAGTTTTCGGATTTATAAATATGCTGAATTTTACTATGATGCCTTTTTCATATAACTTTTTGATTCTTTTATGCGTTGAGTCTATTGACAGTTTAAGGGCTTTGGCTATATTAGTTAAGGACTCCCTTGAATTTTTTTGTAATATTTCTAGCAATAACTTATTTTTGTCGTCTAATTGCATATATCTTAATAATTAAGACTACTATATAAATCTTTCTTATTTTTTTAAGATAAACTGATAGATAGACTTATTAATATGATCATGCTACTAATAAGTAATAATACATTAAGATATGGAAGTATATAAAAATGGAAAGTAATCCAAGGTATAGTGAGGAAGACTATAAAATAAGAGTTCTTTCGATGACGGGGTTGTTGGGAAGAACTATTATGGATGAAGAAATTGCGAAAAATCGTGAATTGCAAAGACAAATTGATGAAAATCGCGGATATCGCATGGAGCTATTTAGAAAAGGAAAAATAAAAGCTTATAACAGAGAGTTAAGAAGATTTGGTCTTCCTGAGTTTGTTGAAGATAAAAGATATGACTCACCCAGCACATTATTTAAAGGGTTTGGAGCCCTAGCACTATCTGGTGCAGTGTACTTATTTGGGAGGGATATTTTACCAATAGATAGCAATAATTTGGAACTTTTGGTTGATGTAGCTTTGCCAACAGCAATTGGAACTTTTGGACTTTATAGACTATGTATGTGGGTTGTCGATAAAGCACATTACCAAAGGGTTGATGAAATATGTCGGAACCTTCCAAGACTGAAATTAAGTTTAAAGTAGCTGTTGTGCAATTTAATATCAATCAATTTAACCCAAGAAGAAATTTAAGGAAAATGGAAGCAAATCAAAATACAAATGTCCAAAGTACAGCAATAAACCTGTATAGATTTTCAAGCAAGAAAGAGGAAGTTAATTGGGATTCTAGATATCGTGGTAATAAAGAATTTAATCATAGTTTAACGGAAATGCTTGTTGATACAATCCCAAAATATATTAAGAAAGTTACATATGACGAGAGAAATCTTAGAGCAGTGGTTCCAGTTTCCGGAGGTTTAGATTCTAGTGTAGTTGCTGATTTAGTAGCACAGTCGATGTATAGAGCTAGGCACCGTGGATTAGCTGACTCTGCAAGTCTTGTTTTATTGGCATTTCATGGAGTTAGCGAAGAAGATTTTTAATATAGTAGGAAGTTTTCTACTGATTTGATGAAAAAATTTCCCGGTACTAACATGCGAATTTTCCTTGCAGAAATGGACTTAAATCCTTTAATGCAGCAAATTAGTCGTGGTACAAATAGGGTTATAGAAAGAATAAATACTCATATGTGTTATCCTGGAGAACTCGCGACAAGACTAATAAGTTTGGTAAATTTGGAATTTGCCGACCGGATTGGACATTGCGCTGTAGGCACAACAAACGGAACAGAAATAGTTTTAGGGGAATTTGTTATTGGTGCAGCGAATGAATGCGAACCAATTGCTGATATATATAAGAGCCAGGTTTTTGATATAGGTGAAATTTTGGGAATTTCTAGATATATTCTTGAGAGAAATCCTATAAATTCGACATTTGGCACAGATAAAATCCATACCTATTTTGCCGAAATACCAGATGGTTTAGACGCAAGAGCAGTATATAGTGTTCTTGATCCGGTAGTTCATCATTTATTCGATTTGAAATTAGAGCCTTCAGAAGTTGCGAGAAGGCTTGGTCACTCTAAGAGTTTTGTTGATAAAGTTGCAAGACGTATTAGAAATCAGGACCACAGAAGAAGGATTCCATTCTTTTGTTTAGAAGACAAAATCGAGACTACAAAAAGCTCGATAGAAAGTATCCCACAAGAAGACGTCAGTGCTGAGTTTAGGAAAATGTACTCATGCCAATAGTTAAATCGTAGATGGAGTTTCACAACATGGAACCAAATATCTGGAAGCAAAAGGCGAATGAAGGTTGCTTAGCAGTATGCTTGTTATCACTACTAGAATTCAAGAAAGGCATAAAGATAGATAAAGATGAAGAGTATAGTATACTATTTGAGGGCATGAGGTTTGGTCCTCTTGACTTCTCTACTGGTCATCTCTTATATCTGGCAAGAAAATTTCCGGACATAGTGTTTGAACAACATATTGAATTCAAAGCTTTTAGAGAAAAACTAGAAAAACTGATTATGCCTAACAATTTAAAATTGGTACCGAATAAAATCTATCTTAGGTTCTTGAAAAAATACCTCAACGACGGCCCTGTAATAATTTATATGGACCGCTATGATGTTGCTGATCACCATGATATTACTGAAATGTACCATTCCCCCCATTTTGTCATTCTCTTAAATCTAAATGATGAAACTGGAACAGTGCTTGATCCGCTAACCGGAACCAAAATAGCAATTAAGGTATCTAAATTAATGAAGTCGATAAACTTTCTCAGAAAAAAATTCTGGATCAGTCCGAAGCTTATCAAGGTCGTGTAATTCTAGGAAAAATTAACTTCGGGAAATAAGGTTTGCGTGTTTAATACAAAATTTGGGAAAATTGGATTATAAAGAAGAAAAGATGTTTATTCAGGAAGTAGATACTGCTATTTTAAAAGATACTGAAAAATTATATAAGATTAGAAGTGATTTGAAAAGTAGAGTTTTATACTGAGTTAAATCTTAAAACTATCAAATTGAGAATATATTAGCTCCCTTTAACGCAACAATGCATAATATTAGAAACCTTTTTAAAGAATTTTCTATCCAAGTTCAGATAGGCCCCGGTAGCTCAATCTGGTAGAGCTCACGGCTGTTACTACTAGCTGAAACCGTGTGGTTGAGGGTTCAAATCCCTCCTGGGGCGCATTTTTTCAAAAACTTTATAAAGATTCTTTAATGGAAATTTTTCGATGGGCTCGATGGTTAAGCTCAGTAGTGGAAGTTTAACGACTGCTAAAGCTCGTAGCTTAGACAAAGTTTAAACTTTGGAGCAACCTGGCTAGAGCACTCGTCAGCTTTGCTAAAAAGTTGGGTGAAACTGATAGGTTGAGCAACTTCTCATTTCCACGGAGGTGAGATATAAGAGCGATGCTCTTCTGTTGCAAGACTCACAAATCGAGAGGTCGCCGGTTCAAATCCGGTCGGGCCCACATTTAAAATGAACTATTTGTTTGTGTGTACATATAATGTAAATAGAAGTGTTGTAGCTGCTGAAGCGTTTAAAGAATTGTTAAAGAAACATGGAATAAATGGGCAAGTTAAGCATGCTGGTGTTTCTGAACTTGCAAAGAACAGAATCTCTAAAGAGCTAATAGAATGGGCTGACAAGATTTTTGTGATGGAAAACTTTCATAAAGATTTTATTTTAAAAATAGCGCCCGAAGCAAGGAATAAGATAGAAGTTTTAGGTATAGAAGATTTATATGGAGTAAATGACCCTTATTTATTAAAAATATTAAAAGAAAAATTACAAAAGGAATTAAAAGATGAATAATATAGAAGAAATAGCTAAGGAAGTATTGAATGAGCTTGAAATAGAAGGCACAGTTACTTATATGGAGCCAGATACCTTAATGATTAGGTTGGCTAAACAATATTACACAAACCAAGATTTAATGAATCAATTCCTTAATAAAAGAGCTGATATAATTCGTGCATTAAAACTTGTTAATAGGATAAAATATAGAATAACCTTAGACCTAGATTCTTATACTAACGAATAATAGAGCCATTTTTTACATCTTGATCTGTTGTTAATAAAGATACAATATTATTTTTACTGTCCTCAGCTGCTAAAAGCATGCCTTCACTTTTAATGCCCCTAATTGTTGCTGGTTCTAGATTTGTGAAAACTATAATCTTCTTTCCTATTAGGTCTTCCTCGCTATAGAAATTTTTTATTCCCGCTACTAAGTTAATAATTTTGTCTCCTAGGTCTACTTTCAGAAGAATGAGTTTATCGGCATTTGGGTGATTATTAACTTCTTTTATCTCGCCCACTCTTAAATCAATTTTTTTCCAATCATCAAATTTTATTGTTTCCATTTGAAATTGTTTCTATTTCCTTCTTTAACTCAAAATAAAAATCATTATAGTCTGTATTTCTATCTGCGCATTCTAAAATGAATTGTTCGAAAAAACTTGCCATTTCATTATTGTTGAGCAATAAAGAACAATAATAGCAGTATTTAAACTTTTTTTCTATAGCACTAGATTCTAGTTCATTAATCAATCTTTCTTTTATTTTTTCTAAATTTTTTGCTTTTACATAAGCCTTTACCACAATATATGTAGGAGTTCTTCCCTTTTTTTCTTTAAAAAGATCGGCATATTTTTCATATATCTCTTTTCTTTGTTCAAAAAGAAGCATATCTAAATTTACATTATCGATGCCTTTCTTACTTAATAGAAGAAATATTTGATTTAGGTCCATGATTATAATAAGAAAAATAAAAATATAAAGTTATTTATTTTTAACTTATTTTACTGGCGGTAAACCGGCACTGCTTTTTCCTTTTCCTATGTTTTTGATTGCTAAATTTACAGCCTCTTTTGCATTTTTTGCAAAATGTATTCTTACCAATTTTTTGTCATCTAAATAGTGTTCTGCGTCCATTATTTTTTTAATATTTTTAGTTGTCAGTCCGGTATCTTCAACTACGACTATAGACTTGCCTAACAGATACGCCGTTAAAGTTTCTATTAGGGTACCAGAACTACCACCAATAATTATTACCGCATCGCAAGAATTAATCATTATTGCAATTCTTCCTTCTTCTGTGAAGCCAGTGCTAATAATAATGTCCATATATTTACCTATGTAATTGTAGGTTTCTTTTAACTGAGGTATTAGGCTAATATTGATTCCATTATTTTTTTCATTACCTCTTCTTGCATATTCACCAATACCAGTTGTTCCTCCTGTTACTAGTACATGGCCTTTCCTAGCAATCTCAGCTCCTACTTGTTCTGCAACCTTATAAGATGACTTCGGCAAGTTCATTCTCCAAGATCCCATGACACCTATTTGTAATCTTTTCATTTTATCTTATTAAATAATATGGGCCCCTTCTTTACCATATAGTGTTCAATTAATCCAAATTTAGCTTCTTTTAATGAAGAACAACTTGTTCCGAGTTGCATATAAATTTTTCCAGAGGTTTCTGGAATAAAAGGGCTCAACAATAATGCAATAATTCTAATGCTTTCGAATAATGAATATAGGTGTTTTTCCTGATCTGTTGGATTCATTGCCCAGAGCTTTTCATCATTTATGTGTTTATTACAAGATTTCACAAAAGTCCAGATCTCGTTCAAAACTTCTGTTAGTTTGAAATCGTTCATGAAATTTTCTATCTTTTTTACGTCTAATTTAGAGATTAGTTTTTCATCTATTTTATTTTTCTTTATTTTTCCACTGAAATTCTTTTCTGCTATTGTAAGGACTCTGCTTAACAAATTTCCTAGGTCGTTTGCCAATTCATTATTTAGACGGTCTTTTAACGCTTCTTCTGAGAAGTTTCCGTCTTCCCCGAATGGAATTTCACGTATTAGGAAATATCTAATGGCATCTACATGGTATTTTTTTGCTAATTCGAACGGGTCTATAACATTGCCAACACTTTTACTCATTTTTTCTCCCTTTAAATTTATAAAACCATGGTTTAAAACTTTTGGAAGCTTCAAATTAATTGACATTATTATAGAGCCCCATATTACGGTATGTTGCCAAAGGATATCTGGCCCGATCAAATGAGCCCCGGGCCAAAATTCTTTAAATTTTTTGTTAGGGTAATCTATAGTAGTAAGATAATTTATCAGGGCTTCCACCCAGACAAATTGGCTAAAATTTTTATCTAAGGGAAACTCTAACCCCCATACGTCTTTTCTTGTGATGCTTAAATCCCTTAAGGGTATCTTCAATCTATTGTATATTTCATTTCTCTTTTTTTGTATAAGAATAAATTCAGGATGTTTTTCTATATGTTTGATTAATTTTGATTGAAACTCACTCATTTTAAAGAAGTACCCATCTTCTTTTTTGATTTCCAATTCTTTTTTATGCACTGGACATTTTCCTTTTATAAGATCCTTTTCGGTGTAGAAATTTTCACATTCTACACAATACAATCCTTCATATGAACCTTTATAGATAAAACCATTTTCGTTTATTTTATTGATAATTTTTTTAACAACATCTTCATGTCTTTTTTCAGTGGTCCTGATAAAATCATCATAACTAATATTATAAACCTTACAAAGATTTAGAAAAAATCTCGAAATATAATCTACAAATTCTTTTGGAGTTTTGCCTTGTTTTTCAGCTGCTCTTTGTATTTTTAAGCCATGTTCGTCAGTACCAGTAGAAAAATGTACTTTATATCCCCCTAATCTTTTCCATCTGGCTATTACATCAGCCAAGATTTTTTCATATAAATGCCCCAGATGTGGTGGCCCAGAGACATAATCTATGGCTGTAGATATAAAAAAAGTATTTTTAGGCATAGGAAAACATTAAAAAAGATATATTATAAAACTTATCATTTTAGGCGCCAATAGTTTAGCCTGGTAGAATCGGAGCTTCCCAAGCTTCTGGCCCGGGTTCAAATCCCGGTTGGCGCATTTAGCTGCTAATTCTCGTAGACTTGATAAAGATGTTTTTTTCAAAAGATGGTATGGTATACTTTTTTTTGTACACTTCTAACCTTCTTATAACACCATTTAGTCTAATATAAATATCACCAGATCTTATTCTTGGTTTATAATAGATCTCAAACTCTTCATCAAGTAAACCTTTTTGTTGTAATTTATTCTTTTCTTCTTCGTTTTTATAGATTTGAGCTTTTACAAGATCTCCAAATACGGAATTTGTTTTTAAAACCTCGGGTTTTTCTTTAATAAAAGCATTTATTATGTCGCCGTAAGATGTCCTACTAGTTGATATCATCTGATATAAAATGGTAATATTTTCAAATGGAAATAAAACTTCTACTGTTTCTTTTGGTTTATCAGTACCTATGACTTTACAAGCATCTTCATATAGCAATCTTTCAAATAAACTGACTCTTCTTTCACCCTCAATCAAGACCTTTTGCGCATCTACATAGGTTCTGGAGTTGTATTCAGTGACTGCAGAATAATTCCTCCCTAGAACAATAACAATTAATCTAGGGATCTCTTTAGTTAAGTCTTCGGGTTTAATGATTCCTAAACTTTGCAGTATTCCTTCTTTTCCTATTAGAAAATTTTGTAGATCTTCATTTATTTTTTTCATAATCTCATCTACCAAGATATACGGTTCATTCTCTATAGTTATTATGCCCTCCCTAGATATTTGCTTTTGATATTGATCTAAAAGAAATTTTAAATAATTATCAAATTCGACACCAACTTCCTTATATGAGCTAATCTTCTTCTGAGGTGTTGTTGTTACAATAAATTCTAAATCTTCACTTATTTTTATGCTATCTTTTTTTCTTTCTGGAGGTCTGTTGGTATCCGAATACGGCAATGTTGAAAACACCCCAGTTTTAAATTCTTCACAGATTCTTCTTTCTATTTGTTTAGATTCGTCTCCCCAACTTAAAAATCTTAATAAATTTCTTTCAGTAAGCGTATTTAGTTCTGGTGGCAATTCTATCTCTAATTGCGTTAGTAGCTGTGCCATAATATAATAAGGTTAGAAAATATTTTAAAATGATAGGTTTAAATGGGCCCGGGCAGATTCGAACTGCCGACCTCCACCTTGTAAGGGTGGCGTCATTTGCGGGTTTCTTATTTTTAATTATTAAACTAACCGCTAGACTACGAGCCCTTTATATGCTGTAGAAAAAGCAAATTTAGAGGTTTTTAAAGATTTTGATAATTGTTATCGTAGTTTTTTAACTCTTCCAAATGTTCTTATCGTACTTTTTGATTCTAAAGTCCTATTTATTATTTTATTTCTTTTATTTTTATCTAAGAAGTACAAAATAGAAGTGGTTGAAATTCTCTTGCTTCGTTTATATTCAGGCTCATCAGATTCCAGTCCTATTGTTCTAATTTCTATTTCATCAGGGACATTATAACATTCTCTAATTGCATCCTCTAATGTGGCATGTTTAATGCCAAATGGCTGTTGTTGTTGTATCCTTCTAAATAAGTCCTTGAACCTTTCCGTTCCGGGATTTGGTGCAAATGGGGTATAACCTAAATAAGTAAGTAAATTAGACTCTATCAATATTGGGTATTTTTCTAAGGTATGGAACAAGGCATTAGTCACAGCGTTATAATTTATAGATTCTATAAGCTTTCTCTCGCTTATTCTTCTTACATCACTATAATTTGGAAATTTAAATCCATATACAGTTGCTTTCTTTGCAAATATTTCATATGCATCGCTATTTTCCATTTTCTTAGTCTAAGATATTATGTTTTTAAAACTATATTTTATAGTATATAAATTTTTCTATTATCAGTCTTATCCGAAAATAATTGCTCTGTTGTCTCTTTTACATTTAGTTTTTACTTGTAAAAAGATTTCTTTCATTAGTTTTTCGTTTATTCTTAATGTTTGTCCTGTTAGTGTGTTATTCCAGAGATATAGATTATTGCCGTAGCCATACAAAAGAATGTAATCGGGAATGGTTCTAACACGCAATAAAGGACCCATATTTACTCTTAATAAAACTACTTTATTCTTTTTTAACGCCTCTTTGATTTCATCTAAAGAAAAGTCCCTGACTTCTACTAAATTTTTTTTCTTTGCTTCATCAAGGTTCAAATCAGAGAAGAATTTTGTATCATAAATTTCTTTTTTTGTAAATAACTTAAATTTATATATTTTTGGAAGCTTGTATTGGGGGTCTTCTACTATGACTTTTGAGGATATTTTATAGCTATTTGTTATTATAACAGATCTAAAAATACAGGCTCCTCTAGTAGGCAATAATACAATTTCCCTCCAAATTTTGAATTCATTTTCTCTATTAACTTTGAAGTTTTGATTAAAATGATTTATAATTAGCATTATCGCAGAAGCAAGTCCCGTAAATTTTGTTGTTTGTTTATAATTTTGCATGTTAATATTGATGATAAAGGAATATACTTAAATTTTATTTTATAAATATTATTATATTTCCACGACCTTTTTTTATTTTTTTTATATTCTCTTCAGATTCAAGTTGTGTAAGTATTAAAGAGACTTTTGCTTCAGACAGCATTAACTTTTTTCTTAGATCTTTTTGACTTACTCTTTTTTCTTCTTTGATAATGGAATATGCCCTTTCTAGGAATTCGTCTTTTAATTCTGGTTCTTTTGTTTCTAATTTTTCTAAATTTTTGTTTATTTCTTCGGATTTTTTAATTGTTTTTCTGAAACTAGAAATTAAATATACTACAACAAATAAAGAAATGACAGAAAGGATGATGAGCAAGACTGAGAAGTTGCCATTCTCTTTTTGATAGTATTCAGCTAGAGGTATATCAAGCTCGGAGATATTTTCATCTTCTAAGTAAGGAAATAGGATTAGGTCTAGATTGTAATCCCCGTTTGCATCTTCGATAGTTATGTCTTCTTGTGCGAAATGTTCAAGTGCATTATTTTTTATGTAAAAAGCTTTTATAATATAATTTCCAGGGGCTAGATTAAAACTATAGCCTGAATCCTTTACTATCATCGATTGCTTTGGGATGGTGTTTATTTCTACTATCGTGTTCGAAAGCTTATTAAAGTTAATGTCGTATATATCTCCATGTACTACTGCAGCCATCGTTGCTTTTGAGAAAATTATTATCAATATCAGCAATAGATTCAGTTTTTTCAGCATAAAAATAAACTATAATCATAATTATAAAAACCTTACTATGAAACTGACTAGTAAGTATAAAAAGTTTAAATAATTCCAAAATAAAGAAAAAGAGCAATATTTTTCCTATTTTTAAAATTATAAAGTAAAATTACCCTAATTTTTGCGTTGTAAAGCATTGTAAAGCTTTAAAATAAGAATGTTGAAAGTATATTTATAAATAAACTCTGCAAACATACTGTAAAATGAATTTAGAAAAATTTATCAAAATAGGCAGAGGGGCTTGGTTTGAAACAATTAACGAATTAGATACTTTAATAGAAAAAATAAAAAATACGGAGGAGAGAAGATGAAAAAGTTTATTTCAACATTTATTATTGTGCTTTTTCTTGCTAGTTTAATGCCATTAAGTATTTTTGCTGACAGATCAGATGATGCAGCTAGCAATTCTGGTCCTGGAAAATTAATGCTCAGATTTAGCGATGATAATGTAGATAAAAATGACGTAGATGAAAAAGAAGAAACTGAAATGAGGATGAAGTTGAGAAAAGAGGTGGTTGAAGACTCTGACTTTAAAGAACGCATATTGAAAGAAGAAGAGAAATCTAGACTTAGAGAAAATTCCATGAAACATCAGGAGCTTTTTAAGGTTGGCAAGCTAAAAGCAGACGAATTCAGGATAAGACTTGAAACAAATAAAACAAAGATAAAAGAATGCAGAGAGAAAGACACAGAAGCATGCAGATTAATAAAAAAAGGATCATTTGAGATTGCCCAAAATTACTTGTTAAACATTATAGATGCATTGATTAATCATCTAAAGTTTGTTAAAGAAAAAGTTCAAGGATCCGAAGAATTGTCAGAACAAGATGTTAAAGAGAGCGTTTCTAGAATTGATGCCTTAATAGGCAAGCTAGAAGATTTGAAAACCAAAGTTAGTCAAGCTACTACAAGAGATCAGATAATAGAGTTAAACTCACAACTAAGACAATTAATGAAGGATGTCAAGGCGGATTCAGACCTTAGCATAGAGCATATAAGGCATAAGAGAATCGGGGAGATCTTAGAGAGAGCAGAGCACTTGGAGGCAAAGTTAGCAAGGATACAATAATTCTGAGCAAAGGCGTATTTTAGTGAGAGAAGCTCATGAACTATTAAAAAGTGCTCATCAGGACTTAAAAGACGCCCATAACGTATTAAAGCAAATTTTTAGGCTTTTGAAGGGCATTGATAAAAAAATAGATTTTAATAAGGACGAATGCTGGGGCGATAGACCATTGTTCAGGCCAGGAAAAGATCTTGGTTACTTCATATGGCAAAGTACTTGTAATGACAGAACTTGGGTTATAGCCTGGAGCGGCGATGGTAGACTAGTCAACTTAGGCAATATGACATCAGGCAACACCACACAATCAAATGGAACAAATGCAACCTCATTGCATCACATGACCGGAACTATTACAACTGACGGTGAATTTAAGGATGTCGAAGCAAAGAAATTTGAAAGTAATGACAAAATAAATATAACAGCTAACAACACAATAACATTTGATGCATTTGTTTTAAATCACTTTGATGAGATAAGGTTTAAAACAACAGGAACACAAGTTACATTTGACTTGTTTGTGGACGGAGAAAGAAAAACCAGTTTAGTATATATGGGAAAGAATTGGACTAATCCAAGTTCAATTCCATTTACACTACAAGGTACAGTATTATTAACAGCTACATGTACGACTGGTCAGTTTTTAGTAAATGGAGTTTGTACTACAATTCCTCCTAGCGGTGGCGGTGGAGATGATGACAACAAAGACAAACTCGATTAACTTCATATTTTTATTAACGAAAAAGATATAAATACAAGAAATTTACAAGAATGAAGATGAAGAGAGTCGCAATATTACTTTTTGTTTTAATAAGTGCAATTTTTATAGCGGGATGTAATGGTCAAAAGGATAAAATTTCTGATAACAATGATGCGTTAATTAAAGATACCAACACACAATCCCAGGAATCGCCACCAGAGCTATTAACAAGTGACATAGACAAAGATTTGGATAACACTGATTTGGATAATCTAAATGTGAATTTGGATACTGAGGCGATTTAGATTTTCTTTAATTTTTTTCTATAATCTATGTAAAGTTTGGTTAGCTTTACTAGAGACTCTTTATTATTTCTGAGTCGCTTATATTCGCCAGGCAACCACAATTCCTTGTAAATACTTTCTTTTTCATTTTGATATTTTTGTTATTTCCTCTAGTACAATAGGCAATTTTTTTATTCCGTCAGAACCGCTGAAATGTCCTTTATTTTTTTCTATAATTATTTTACTGCCTAAATTTTTCCTTAAAATTTCTGAATCTTCTACATATACAAAATAATCATTGTTAGAAAAAATAGAGGTTATGTCTTTTGTATGGAGCAAAACCTTTGTAAAATCTATCTTTCTTTCAATCCAAGGTTTTGCTATTTCAACTTCTTCTCTAGTTTCGTACATCTTTAATCTAAACCAAGGTGCCACAAGTATTAGCTTTCCAACTTTAATATCACTTTTCAACCCTTGGAGGTATCTTAGGATAGTTTGACAACCAATACTATGGCCAACAAAGCTTGTGTTAAAATCAGGATTTTTAACTATATACCTTAGATTTTCTACCCAATTCTCTATTGTAGGATTATCAGTTTCTGGCATAGAAGGAATATAAACTTCAAATCCTTTATTTACTAGTTCTTCTTTTAACCAAGGAAACCAGCCTTCTTCAGGATTTCCGCCCCACCCATGTATTATGAAGACTTTTCTTACCATGTTATGGAACTAAAACCAATTGTTTATAAATCTTTATTTTTCTAAAGTTTTATGGAAAAAATAAGACCTTTTAGATATGGTAAAGATACTTCAATTAATAATTTGGTAAAGCAGTTTGAGAAATTAGGATTTCAAGCAAATAAATTGGCGAATACTGCAAATATTATTGGGTTAATGATTAAGGATAAAGATTGTAAGGTATTTTTAGGGGTTGCCGGGGCATTAGTTCCAAGTGGCATGAAGGAAATTTTAATTGACATGCTTAATAATGACTGGATTGATGTTTTGGTTATTACTGGTGCTAATCTAACACATGATCTAGTAGAGGACCTTGGGTATAGCCATTTTTTAGGGCATGAGTCTATGAATGATGAGGAATTAAACAAAAAAGGGCTAGTAAGGATGTACAACATCTTAATGCCAAACAAAGTATATGAAAAATTGGAAGAGTTTTTTAAAAGTAATTGGAATGAAATAAGCAAGCAAAATAATGTTAAGGACTTTTTATGGACTTTAGGGAAGTTAAGCCCTGGAAATGGGATATTAAAAACATGTTTCAATAAAAAAATACCAATATTTAGTCCGGCTATTTCTGATTCTGGCATAGGCTTGATGATGTGGGGTCAATTAAGCCAGGGTAAAAGGGCAGAAATCAAGGCTTTTGAGGATTTAAAAGAGATTTTAGACATTGCATGGACTACCAAAAGAACAGGGGTTATTTATTTGGGAGGAGGAACTTCTAAGAATTATATACAGCAGGCAATGCAATTTTCAAAAGAGGCTTATTATGGAGTGCAAATCACAATGGACAGGCAAGAATTTGGAGGAAGCTCTGGGGCTGAACTTAAAGAAGGCATATCTTGGGGTAAATTAAGCCCGAAGGCAAGGCATATTAATCTGGCTTGCGACATCACAATAGCTCTGCCTTTAATATATTGTGCTTTGAAAGAAAGAATTTAGCATTATTTCTTGTCTAGTTCTTACAAATATTTATATATTAGTATAACTTAGATTTTATTGGAATTGGAGGTGTGTACTCTATGCCTAGAAGCAATCTTCGCAAAAAACAAAAAAGGGCCAAGAAAAAATCAGGCAAAAAGAAATCTTATTACGATAAAGAAGAAATGATGGAGTATTAATTTCTTAAAAATTTAGGCATTATTTTCTTTTCATTTTCAGGATCAAAATTTTTTATTTCTATATCATTTAATGGCATTACAATTCTAGAAACTAATGAATTTAAGGAATAAGGCAGTCTTATTAGACGTATATGGCCATGACTAACCCAAGGGTCTATAGGGAATTTCTTTAGATTTTTATTAAGCGAATTTCTTTGGCGCATAGTTAATTTGAAGGCTTTTTTATCTCTTACATGAACATGACAGCCCCTGCCCGAATATATGATTTTGATATTTTTAAAGTATTTTTGAAGACTATTTTTCATTTTGATGCCGTAATTAAGGCTCATTTTAATACAATATGGACAGAACTTATGAAGGCTTTTTTTATGATTAGGGCAATTTATGTTTTCTGGATCTATGTCAAATACCAGTTCTTGGCCAAGACAATTTTTTGTACTTAAAGCATTCTTAAAATTCATATTCTTTAAGGCTAGATTAGCATCTTTGTATTTATTTCTGTCATAATAAACGTCTTCTGGGGCTAGTTCAATTAATTTCTTTTTTAGTTCTTTAAAGCTTATGTTAGGCTTTAGAATTAGAAGTTTTTTCATCTTTTTCTTGTCTTTAATAATGTGAGTTTCAGATCCTAGATCAACAACAAAGAATTGAGGTTTTTCTTTAAACCAAGATATTATTTTTTTTATCGAGAATTCTTGTTCATAGAACTTTTTTCTTTCTGCTAAATTGCTTGGTCTTAATTCCATTTAGAATTACTTGGATTTTTTAGTTATTATTGAATTTAAGTGTTCAACCATTTCTTGCATTTGTTTTTTTGACATACCGTGACCAAGGGCACCCTGTTCAAGTGTTTCAAAAGTTGATGCTCCGCAACCTATGCAATGCAAGTTATATTTCTCCATTATAACTCCAGCTAATTGTGGATATCGACCAACTATCTCTCCCATTGTCATGCCCTTATGTATTTTTACGATTGCCATGGTTTTATTACATTTATTATGGTTTATAAATTTTTTTATTACGATAAAATGTATAACAAAAAGCTTTAAAAAGACTCTATATCTTTTTGTCCTTTATAGCGGAGTGGGGCAGTTAGGAGTGCCCGTCGAATCTTAAAAAGATGCGGAAGGCTCATAAGGCATTAACTGCTTAGAGAGACCCGGAGGTCGTTGGAAGTTTTACTTAAGTAAAGCTGACGAATTCAAATCCAACCTCCGCTACTTTATTTTACAATATTTATAGGTCTTTTTTTAATAAAACTATTAATTTTACTAAAATTAAACTCTAGTTTAAGATTTTTTATTAACTACCCATTTAGAGTTTTTATAGAATGAACGGACTTAAACTAATCTAGAAGCGCCGGAACTGGGATTTGAACCCAGATCTCCGTTAGGAGCCAGCTACCTAGTATTCTTTCCAGGTTCACCTTTCTTTAAAGAAAACTGGTGCCATACCAGGTTAGGCGATTCCGGCTTGGTATAAAAGGTAAAATTATGATATATAAAGCTGTCGCGCAAGCCGTTAGATGTGAGAAGTAGACGTGAATTTTTGTGCAAAGTTTGTTTTCAAAAGGTTTATATATTTTTTACTTTATATTAAAACTTCAGATGGAAGATATTTTAGAATGCCCGCAATGTAGATCAAGAGAAATAAGTTTAATTCCTGATCAAACAGCCAAGTTTATATACAAATGCAACAATTGCAACTATTCTGGGCCCAGGATAATAAAATTGGATAAGCTAGAAGAGCAGAAGAAAAAATTAATGTCTATGACACTGTCTAAAGGCACAAGAAAAGAGATTGAAGAAGCTCTTAGAAAGAAGAAGGCTGGGATAAAATGATATACTGCCATAAATGCGGAAGAAGGACTGGCAAGCATGCTAATGTATGCAGTAACTGCGGGTCTTATTTGAGAAAAAGAGGGCATAGCACAAATTATACTTTAGTTATTATAAGAGCAATTTTGCTTGTTGCTTTAGTCTTGTTTTTTATTTATTTATTCAATAAATATTTGGGAACTTAATAATTTAGATTCACGATTCTAACATTTCTATTTCTATAGAAACACCTTCAGGAATAGGAACCCTCATTACTAAGCGTAAGGCTCTTTCATCTAATCCGAGATCAATCAATCTTTTATGAATACGCATTTCAAACCTGTCAAAAGAAGCCTTTCCCTCCCCATCAGGACTTTTTCTTGTGGTGATTTTTAATCTTTTAGTAGGCAATGGAATAGGACCATAAATTGTTACACCAGTTTTTTCAGCAATCTCTCTAATTGAATTACATATTTGATTTAACTTGTCTACTTCTGTGGAGGCTAAATTGATTCTTGCCTTTTGCATGATTGTAAAAGAAAAATAGTAATTTATAAAGCTTACTAAAAAGCTATGAATTTTCAGCATATTTTTTAATAAAGAGGTGTACTATTTAATTGGAGTTCTTGCATTCGCAAATTCTTTGAAGAAGCTTATTATCATTTATAAACTATGCAATTCCCTCATTTATGTAATTTTATAGGCTTAAATTCAAAAGATTTATAATTTTAGATAAATCTGGTTATTATATGGCAAGATTCTTTAGAAGAGTGACCATAGTCAGAGTGGAAAAACCATCAAGATTTACGATTAATGAAGAGATACAGTGGTTTTCAAATAGTCTAGGCCTATTTGGAGAAAGGGATAAGGAAAAATCAAAATTCAGAATATTCCTAGAACTTTTAAAGGCTGCAAAGCTTAAGAAAGGACTGAGTACGGAACAATTGTCAGAAAAAACTAATTTAACTAGGGCTACAATAATACATCATCTCAACTTGTTAATGGAGCAGGGATTAGTTATAGAAAAAGATGGGAAGTATTATCTAAGACTGCAAACCTTAGAGGAATTAGTTGGAGCCTTGCAACAAGACATAAGAGAAATATTTGGCGAGCTTTATAAAATTGCAGAGTCAATAGACAAGGAACTCGGATTGAAATGATTATTAGTTTCTTTGAAGAGTTTCCCAATAGTGAAAATTTAGAAAAATTAGAACTTGTTGATTGGGATACTAAACTATATTTAGCAAGTAAAAGCCTCAAAGAGTTCCATAGAATAAGAAGAGGGATAAAAAATGAACATGTTAGAGAGCTTATTTATTGGCCCATTTTAAAGCATGATTATTATATATCACCATTTTCTAAAAGAAAAAATTTAGAGGCTATTTTTAATGAAATCGGAGATGAAAATGTGAGTGTTCTTTTGGATGCGGAGTGGCCATTAAAAAAAAGGGTGGCATTAAAAGAAATTTTTAGTTTTTTTGGCAATAGAAGACTAATAAGGAATTTTGTTTTGCAACATAATAATATATACGTGGCTGAATATTATCATATGGGGGCGTTTATGGACGCTATTTATGGGTTTTTAGGGTTGCATTTTGATCCAAATAAATTTAATAATAGAGCCATCAGAATGGTTTATCATTCCTTGCATAATTTTGATAAAAACACCATTAATGAGCTGAGAAGATGCGAGGAAAGTTATAAAGATAAATTTTTGGTTGCTTATGGCACTATTGCTAGAGGAATTTTAAAAAATGAACCCATTCTGCCTCTTTCTAGATTAGAAGAAGATTTAATTATTGCCAAGGAACTAGGAATAAGAGAGGTTGTTATTTATAGATTGGGTGGCTTGAATGAGGATTATGCTAGGTTATTAAAACAATATGCATAATTTTATTTTTCTATTTCTTTTTTTAATCCCTTTTCATAAGCACCTGTCCATTTAAAGAATGTTGGCTTTCTTTTTAACTTAATCAGGTTTTTCTCGCATTTATTGCTGCAGAAATTCAAGATTTTACCAGATCTCAATACAAGAATCTTTCCTGTCCCTCTTGGAATATTGCATTTACAAAAACTACAGATTGCCATTTTAGCGTTTCTTTTGTGTTAGACGGCGAGCTTCTATTTCTGTTTCTCTTAGCATTAATATATCGCCTTCCTTTACAGGGCCTTTGCAGTTCCTTCTTATTATTTTACCGGCATCCCTGCCTTCTAGGATTTTTACTCGTACTTGGGTTACCTCTCCTCTAGCTCCGGTTCTGCCAATGGTTTCTTCTACTCTAGCAGGGAATGCTCTGGTAAATATTGATTTTTCCCTAAATTCTTCACGTTTAATTTCTTTTACGGGAGCGTGAGAAGATTTTTCCATTTTTATTTATTAAGTTCCTTGATAATATCCTTAGAATCTCCCTCCTTTATTATTGCGACTGCAGATGTTGGAACACTTAAACCAGCGCTTAATCCAAGTTCCTGCCTGCTTGGAACTGGAATTAATGGAATATTTTTTTCCTTGCATAATAAAGGCAGATGCATTATTATTTCCTTAGGATTTACATCAGTAGCAACAACTACTAATTTTGCTTGGCCTCTTTCAATAGTTTTAGTGACTTCGTTAATGCCTTTTTTTACTTTGCCAGTTTTTTTGGCAATTTCAACAGCTTCCAAAGCCCTCTTAGTAGTTTCTTTTGAAACTTCTTTAAACTCCATTTTTAACCTCCTTCATAAATTCAATCACAGGTTTAGATTTTTGTAAAATAGAGCTTTATAAAGGTTTTGGATTGTTAGCGGGAAGATTTTTATATTAATGTTTTTTATTTAATTGATATGGGAGTTCAACTAGGCAATATAATTCCAAAGCACGAAATTAAGATAGAAGCTTTAAATGGAAAGATTGTTGCTATAGATGCTTCTAATATTTTGTATCAGTTTTTAAGTTCAATAAGACAGCAAGATGGAACTCCATTAAAGGATTCTGAAGAAAATATAACTAGCCATTTGGTCGGCTTGAGCACAAGAATACCAAAATTAATGTCAGAAGGATTAAGAATTTGCTTTGTTCTTGATGGGAAGAGCCCAGAATTAAAAGGTAAGGAGCAAGAAGATCGCGAGATTAAGAAATTAATGGCTGAAGAAAAATTACATCAAGCTAAGGAATTAGAAGATGTTGAGTTAATGCACAAGTACAGTATGCAAACTACAAGGCTTAGTAAAGATATGATTAAGGAAGCAAGGGAATTAATGGAATATTTTGGATTGCCAGTAATTCAAGCTCCTAGCGAGGCAGAAGCGCAGGCTGCATTTATGACTACAAGAGATGTATATGCCATAGTAAGCCAGGACTATGATAGTTTGTTATTTGGGGCTGTAAAAGTAGTTAGGAACCTTACTATTTCGCAAAGAAAAAAATTACCTAGTGGAGGAAGTATAGCCATTAAGCCTGAAATAATTTATTTGGAGGAGGTTCTAGATAGCTTAGGAATAAAACAGGATCAATTAATTGTTATGGGCATTTTAATTGGAACTGACTTCAACAA
Organism: Candidatus Woesearchaeota archaeon; assembly: GCA_016185565.1. GTDB lineage: Archaea > Nanobdellota > Nanobdellia > SCGC-AAA011-G17 > JAGVZF01 > JACPNH01. The sequence continues at coordinate 30,098 of JACPNH010000019.1, forward strand.
CAAAGGTGTAAAAGGTATCGGGCCAAAGAATGCATTAAAATTGATTAAACAGCATAAAGATTATGGCAAATTGTTTAAAAGTGTTAATGCAGATTTTGACTGGAAGGAAATTTATGACATATTTAAAAAAATGCCCGTGCTTAAAGATTACAAGCTTAAATGGGGCCATATTAATGAGGAAAAGATCAAAGAGCTTTTAATAGATAAGCATGATTTCAGCAAAGAAAGAGTAGACAAGATATTCGAAACTCTTGGAAGAAAAACAGGGCAGTCTGGATTGGACAGATGGTTTTGAGTTAAGTTCTTGGTGTCAAACTCAGACTTTTTAATAAGACTTGTTCTATTTCATTGTGTAAGGCATTTAATGCAGAATGTTGGGCTTGTAGTTGTGCTCTTAAACCCGCAATATCCTTATTCTTTAAATTATCTGCGCTTGTGATAGAAATTTCTTTTCCTAAATTTTCTCTTATTTTCCTTGTCAATTCTATCGCCCTCGCGTAATTTGATGCAAGAACAGCTTTGTTTAATTCATTAACATAATTTATGTCGTCTCTATTAAACTGGGATAATGTAGCATATATTTTAATTCTCTGCGGATTCACAAGTTTTCTTATGTTATTCAATGTTATTGCAATATTTGACCTTAATCTTTCGATTTCTGATTCTTTATTTTTCAATACTGGATCATTTATATTTTTTGTTATATCTTGCAATTCTTTGAAAACTCTTTTTTGGTCGTTAATTTGTTTTTTGGTTTCTATATTGAGTAAGTTAACATCTTGAGATTCTAGTTTTCTTTCTTGCTCTATTAGTTTTGTTGATGCTGATAAATCAGTAAACAACTGCTGGATTAAACCATTTAACCTTGTTTGAGCTTCTTGGTATCTTTGCTTTAATGTATTAATTTGAGAAATGACATTTGGATCTTTGCTTTGGAATTTTAGATTAGTATCATTAAGATCTCTGATTAGAGCTTCTGTCTGAGTAATCATCCTTAATCTGTTCTGTTCATTTTTTAATAAATCTACTGAGAGTTGATTTTGCTGATTCTGGATATTTTGCATCAGTCTATCCAGTTGCTGCAGTTCACTAGTAATTTTTGTTAATTTTTCTTGGTCTCTGTGCTGAAACCAAGGTCTTGTTGCCCCGCTAATCACACTTGCAGCCCCACCAACTAAATTGCTTGATGCATTGAATAGTTCATCAGGTGTTCTAAGATTGTTTATTCCAACTACACCGCCGCGAAAAAACATTATACGACCGATAATCAAAAAAACAATTATAGCAGTAATGGCTGTTAGTATTGTCCATAAACCGAAAAAATTTTTGTCTATTTGTTTGGTGTAATCGCCTAGGCCGATACTTAATGCCCAGTAAGCTATTAAATAAAACAAAGCATATGTGTAGAAACCGCCAATCTTGTTTTTTCTTAATGCAGTATAAATTGTTCCTATTAGCACAAGTAGTCCAACAAGAAGGCCTAATTTCCCGAGATCTCCTAAATAGAAATTGGCTGCTTTTTCTCCCGAATAAAATATCAGCCCCATTATACTTCCAATAACCCATCCGATATTTCTGTTACCAAATTTGTTACCGTAAACTCCTACTGCAACTATAGATATAGCAATAGCTACTAGGATAGAGTCTATGGCTTGTCCATGTCCAAGGGGCTCTTTAGTGTATAAATTAGGTCCAAAAACACTACCTAATGTATCGAAAGCATCTCCTAAAACACCTCGGCCACTAGCTGCAAAAGTAAAACCTGCTATAAAAATTACAAATAAGAAAATATAAATTACTAAAAGCCCTCTTTTTTTCATTTCCATCGAGTTTAAATTAACATTAGGATGTTTATAAACATTTTGAAAAACTTTATATACGAAGATGCTTATTTTTAATCAATGCAAAAAAAGAGGACTGGAGCTAATTTTAAGAGTATCGTTAAAGAAGAGAAAATAATTGAAGACCTTGAAAGAGCACAATTGAAAAAACTGGGCAAGGAAGATAGAAGGCTTAATCGTCTTGAGAAAGAAGAAGAAAAACTTGAAAGATTGACAAAGAAAGAGCTTCAAGAGTTGGAGGAATTAAAGCAGCTGGAAGAGGAAATTAAAAAAAGCGTGAAGGAAAGCCCCTTGAAAAGAATAACTACAAAAGATATGGCTCGAGGCTTGGTTGGGAGCTTTTTTGGTATAGTTGCTCATTTTGCATTTGCTAAAGGTGTAGAATTTACAGAACAACCTTCTTTTACTATGGTGAGAGCTACAATTTTATTTATTATATCCATAGGTATAGGGTTTATTTTTTTGTATGCAACTGGCTATAGAGAAATTAAAGATATGAAGCTCCTATCAATATTGCCCATAAGGTTGATAGTGATTTTCGGAATTTCTATGGTTTCAATCTTGGCTGTATTGTCTATCTATGGGATAATAAATTCGCATTCAACCTTTCAGGAAATATACAAGCAAGTAGCTGCGATCTCGCCATTAGCTATTATAGGTGCAGCGACAGCAGATTTGATTGGAAAGAAAAATGACTAGAGAATTTTTATCCCAGATAATTGTAAAAAGGAAAACTTTTTTAGATGGTTTAGATAAAATGATAGAAAATATTATTAAGGTTGCATCAGCGCGTCTTAAGGTAGAAATGTATTATACTAATGCATATGTAATAATCGATGCATTAATCGGTATAGATGAGGACCTAGCCGGAGGATATAGAAATTCTAAAAAAGAGCTACAAGAAGAAAAGGCTTGTTTAATAGGATTAAGAGACCAAATAACAAACCTCAGGAGCTATGCGAAACATAGCGATGTTACAGATCCTGCCTTTTTTAGACTAGTTAATGCTCTGAATGCTAAGTTTAGTGAATTGCTTAAAATAAACTCTAAAGTTAACAATGTTTTAAGAATAAGATAAGTTTTTAAAAAGGTTTATATATTAATTACAATTTAAGTCATAAAAGATGGCCGAACTTATTATAATTCCTGCAATAATCATTGGTGCGCTGATTGGTTTTTATGAATTAATCTTAATACATAAAGATGAAAATTTTAGGGGAAGTCATTGGTTAACACATGGGTTGCACGCTGCTTTCTTTGCAGTCATATTTACATTTGCTTCTATGAATGTCGATTTTGTCAAGGAATTACTGCCTTTTCTTGATGCACTTGGCATATTTGGAAGCGCTTTAATGATTAGGCTTTTAATAGGAGTTTTAGCAGTATTTAAAATTCAAGCAGCCTCTGCAGTTGTGCGGGGCGGGGCTGGAGTGGCTGCTCGAGGATTAAGAGAACATTTTATACATACAGTTATAGTTGCTTCGTTAATAGTTTTAGTGCCTTATATTTATCCTTACATAGAGCCTTTATTTCCAGAATTCTTGAAATAAAAAGATTTAATATTTGGAGTTATTGATAAAAATTTATGTTAACAGCAAAAGATTTAAAATTAATTCCGAAAAGCTTTGATGTCATAGGAGATATTTTAGTGTTTGCTGATTTTCCTAAAGAACTTATTAAAAAAGAAAAGAAAATAGGAAGTTATCTCCTTAAAAAATTAAAGAACGTAAAAGTAGTGACTAGAAAAACCAGGCATTTTTCTGGAGTTTATAGACTGCAAAAATTAAAAATAATGGCTGGTGAAGAGAGAAAAGAAACCTTGCATAAAGAGAATAACTGCATGTTTAAGTTAAATGTCGAAACTTGTTATTTTAGCCCCAGACTAGGAAATGAAAGATTAAGAATTGCTAAGCAAGTAAAGAAAAATGAAAAAATTTTGGTTATGTTCAGCGGGGTAAGCGTATATTCTATTATCCTTAGCAAGAAATCAAATGCCAGAGAAATTTATGATATAGAGATAAATCCTATTGCTAATAAATATGCAGAAGAGAATTTGGTTTTGAATAAAGTTAGGAATGTTAAGTTGATAAGAGGAGATGTAAGGAAAATAGTTCCAAAACTAAAAAAAAAGTTTGATAGGATAGTGATGCCATTGCCTAAAGGCGGAGAAGATTTTTTAGAGTTGGCATTAAATAAAATTAAAAAAAATGGCGTAATACATTTTTATGATTTTTTAAGGGAAGAAGAGATTCCAGAAACTGGAATAGAAAAAATCAAAAAAATGAAAAGGAAATTTAAAATTTTGAATGTTGTAAAATGTGGGCAGATTGCGCCTGAAAAGTATAGAGTTTGCTTTGATATAAAAATATTAAATTAAAAAATTAATTATACTTATAATCCTAAACTAACAAGCTCTTTCTTTTTTATGAATACGGCGCTAGGAGTTTCACCGCCATGCCAGCTTATTCTAGGTCTAATTTTTACTGGATAAATTCTTTCGGAGTTGTCATCTAGTATTATGGCAGAGCCTTTTAAAGAAGGCAATTCGTTTAAATAGCGCTGTATATCTGCAACTAAATAACTTTGAGACATTGCATTTAGAGCTTCTATGTCTCTTTTTGCAGTTAATCTATGGCTTATTACAACATCGGTTTGGGTTATTACATCTCTATGGATTTCTCCAGGTTGTTGCGTTGCAAGCACTAGTGAAATTCCCGGTTGTCTGCCCTCTCTTAATATTTGCACTAAAGCATCTGTAGCAGGTGTTTTTTTGTCGCGAGGCAGGAATTCATGACTTTCATCTAATAAAAACCAAACTAAAGGCATCTCTTTTTTATTTTCTTCATTTTCTGAAAATAGAAAACTGCTTTTCTCTATATCTTTAAGCTCTTCTATTTTTCTTGCTTTTATTCTGTCACTTAATAATTTTCTTGAGATTATTGAAATTGCTATGCTCTTGATATTAGTTGAGCCTGAAATATGAGTGTAGGCACTTAGGTCTAGTATAGAAACTTTCCCAGGCATTATTAAATCATTAATTTCCGTGCCATGTTTATCAAATAGACCCCAAGATTTAACTGCCTGAAATCTATTCTCTGCCGCATTTTTTGTGTTCTCATCTGGTTTTTTATCTTTTTGTATCTCCTTAATTATTTCATCTATGCCATAAGTTTGATCTTGTAACTGTGATAAAGTACGTTCTATTAAAATTCCAATATTGCTAGTAATTTCCAAGTCAAATACGTTGCACCAATCTTCTGCATTTAACTCGGAGGTTTTTATAGTAAATGGTATGTCTACAGGTATTCCATATTTTTTGTAATTTTTAAAGTAACCAGACGGAGCGTAGATTGTTACATTAAATGTATCTGGTTTAAGATTCCATTCATTTAGCAGATCTTCCTCTCTTTTATTTGGGTATTTCATAGTCCAAAAAATTCCCATTGTGTCAAACATTACAATAGATAGTTGTTGGGAAATTTCTTTTGGCAATTTTAACATTTCTTCTGCTAGAACCGAGATTGTCGTGCTTTTTCCCGAACCCCTCTTTCCAGAAACTAAGATTACATGAGGTCTTGCAACATCTATCAGAATCCTATTGCTTAAAGAAGTAGTTTGGCCCATTTTTACATAGTGCTTGCCCATGTAAACGAGGCCCTTGTCACCCAACTTTTTTTTGTCGGATTCGTCTCTGCCGATTATAATATCATTAGTCATTCAATTAAACCATACTTTTATAAATTTATATCTTTTTCTCTTTTTATGGAAGAGCCTACAACTAATCAAATCCAGGTTAAGAAGAAAATAAAATGGAATAGAGTTGTAATAGTTTCTTTGGTTATCATTGTTTTAATCTTGCTTGTTCCTATGGATTCTGGAAGTTTCGGTAAAAAAATATTAGATAGCATTACAGGCAATGTGGTTGGAAGCGATATTTTGGCTGTAGTTGATAGCGATAAGATTACTAAAAAAGAACTAGACAAGGAATTTAATGCATTAAGCCCGCAGCTGAAGCAATTATACACAAATGAATTGCTATTGAGAGAATTAATAGATGAAAAATTGATACTTGCAGAAGCAAAAAAGCAGAATATGGAAGTCGCTGATGAAGAGCTTGATAATGTTTTAAATGCCGCTAAACAAAATTTTCCTCCAGGGGTAACATTAGAACAATTAGCAGAAACTCAAGGTTTTACTTTAAATGAATTTAAAGAAAAGATAAGAAATCAGATTTTAGTAAAAAAATTTATGGATAAAAATGTTATGGTCAGAACTATTGGAGAAAAACAGGCAAAAGAATTCTTTGATTTAAATAAAGACACATTAAAAAATCCAGAAATGGTGAACACGAGCCATATTTTAGTTGCTACAAAAGAAGAAGCAGACACTATACTAAAAGAGCTAAAGAATGGTGAGAGATTTGAGGATATTGCTAGAGAAAGGTCATTAGATCCGGGTTCTAAGGATAATGGGGGAAATTTGGGATATTTTCCGAAAGGGACTTTGGTCAAGGAATATGAGGATGTTGCTTTTAGTTTAAACATTAGGCAAATATCAAATCCTGTAAAAAGTCAATTTGGCTATCATCTAATAAGGATAGAAGCTAAAAAAGAGGCGTCTGAAGCTAAATTTGAAGACATAAAACAGCAAATAATAGAATATCTACAAAAACAAGAAGACCAACAAGAGCTTAAAAATTTTAGAGATGCTTTATTCATCCAAGCCTTGGATACAGGAAGAGTTGAAATTTTCTATGAAGAAGACAAAAATTTAAGTTCTGAGAAATAAATTCATAAAATTTATAAATCTAGTTTTGTTAAGTTATTGCATACTAGGAAATGATGAATCAGCTAAAAACCGTATTATTAATGAGCGTATTAAGTGTAATTTTATTAGCTATAGGACTTTTAATTGGCGGAAAAACCGGATTAACAATAGCTTTGGTATTTGCTATTATAATCAACTTTTTGACTTATTGGTTTAGTGCAAAGATAGCATTGTTTATTTATGGAGCTAAAGAGGCTGATAAAAAGAAGTATTCAAGATTATATGAATCGGTTAAGGGAGTAGCTTTTAAATTCGGAATTCCTACACCAAAAGTGTATATTATAAGTAAGGAATATGCAAATGCATTTGCAACTGGGCGAGGACCTAAAAATTCTTATGTTGCTTTTACAGACGGCATTTTGAAATTGCTTACCGAAGACGAATTAAAAGGAGTTATTGCCCATGAATTAAGCCATATAAAAAATAGAGATGTTTTAATTGCGACAATAGCTGCCGTAATAGCAAGTGCAATCTCTTATATAGCCACCATTGGAAGATTTGGATTAATTTTTGGAGGCAACAGAGATGAAAATAATGGGAATATAATAGGCATGCTTTTATTATTACTTTTAATACCATTTATTGCAATGATTATACAATTGGCAATATCAAGAAATAGGGAATATTTGGCTGATGCTACTGGGGCCAGAACATTAAGAGAATCTAAGGGATTAGCTAATGCTTTATTAAAATTAGAAAATGCCGATAAATCTGGATTTCGTGGAAATAGTGCAGGAGCTTCTTTGTTTATAGTAAACCCATTATCTGGACAAGCGTTTATAAATTTGCTTTCTACACATCCCCCATTAAAATACAGGGTAGAAAAATTGAATTCTATGAAACTCAATTAAGGTTATATAAACTCAATAAAGGTAATTGCTTAATAAATAGTAATTGACAATTCTTGTAAGTTTTGCAAGTAAAGAGAAGATGTTAATGTTATAGTGCATTTTATTTCTTTAGGCGAAACTGGCTGAGTTATGTTTACAGAGAACTTGTAAAGAACAAAATTTTTTGGATTTATCCTGCTATTTATACCATCTACTTTATCTAAGCCTTCATCAAAATAATCCTTGAATATAGTGCCTAAATAATTGTCATTGTCTGTAACAGCTATTTTTGTTGTGTCTATGCGACAATTAAATAAAGATGTTATTGTATCGGATGTTCTTTCTCCTACATTTGTTATGTATGTTTGAACTGAAGATGCTCCCTTGATACGGAATTGGTTAGCACTAGTTTGTTCACAGTTTGTATCTGAACAGGTAAATGAAAATAGATCATTGGTTTTGGTTTCTTTTGTTTTGTGGATTATTAGGTTAGGTGGGCAATTTAATCCACAGTCTCTTCCGCATTTTGTTTCATAAGTTGTAAGGTTGCATGCATATTCATCAAGCTCACATTTTTTATTTCCACAACAATTTGCCTTTGTTTCATACACGCATGTATTAGTAGTAGGGTTAAATGAGTCTATAGTGCATTCATTTACATCATCACAATTCTTAGTGATATTCTTTACTTGGCAAAACTCGGTGTTTTCACAGTCAGAACAAGCACAGCTCTCTGTTTTGTCACAGATACCATCTCCGCATATGGTTTTTTCTTCGATATTATTGCAAGCGCTTATAAATAAAATACCAAAAATTAGCAAAGCTAATGCCCATTTCGCTTTTTTCATTATCAAAATGAATAATTCCTGGTATTTAAAATTTTCTTATTTAAAATGAGTGAGGATGCCAGGATTTGAACCTGGGTCTTCTGGTCCCAAACCAGAAAGGATAGCCAAGCTACCCCACATCCCCATTTAGAAAAGATTCGTGATTAAATATTTATAAAACTTTTCAAAAAAAGAAATAACTGAAAGTTGATTACTTTTTCTTTTCTTCTTTCTTTTCAGGAGCTTTGGCAACAGTCTCTTTACTTTCTTTACCTTTTTCTTTTGGAGCAACGGCTTCTTTTGTTTCTTTTCCAAGCTCAGTTTCTTGAGCAATAACTTTCTCTTCTTTGACTTCTTCTTTAGCTGCTGCTTCTTTGGCCATTCTCTCGAGTTCTTTTTGTATCTTCTCTTGGACTTCTTTAAGTTGTTTTTCGAGAATACTTTTCTTTTCCTCTGAAACATCTGTTTTTATATTTTTTATTAGATCGTCATAAATGCCTTGATCTATATCTTTATTTACTTCAATAGCAGTTTTTCCTTCCACTAAGACCCCAATTGAATGACAGCTTCCTATAACATTTTTAACAGCAGATTTCATGCTATTAACATGCATACTATCAAATTTCATTTTGGCAATTTTAATAACATGCTCTATGGCAAGATTTCCAATTTTATCTTTATTTGGCATGCCGGATCCTTTTTGAGCGTTTATTTCTTTCTTTATTAGTTCTGATACAGGAGGAGTTCCAATCTCTAGTTCAATGTCTTTTGTTTTTGTGTCTATTATAACTTTAACTGGTAGTTTCATGCCATCAAAGTCAAGAGTTTTCTCATTGATTTTCTTTATTACTGTAGGTATATCTACTCTTAAAGGACCTAATGCTTGGCTAAGGGAGGCGTTAGGAACTGCTTTTCCGCCCTCAATCATTAAATCAATTTTCTCCTTGCTCATTACTTTCCTCCGGCTCTGATTCGCGCCTTATAACCTTTACTGAATCTATCTTAACTGTTATTGGGATTGGAACAGCTGCTTCAAGCAATTCAA
>JACPNH010000026.1 GCA_016185565.1 Candidatus Woesearchaeota archaeon
ACTTTGGATGATAACTATAAAATTACTCTGCTAAGAACAGACACAAAAAGCCAAATAATTGTAACAGTACTACCAGGAGAAGAAAGAACATTCTCTGTTTCAAGATTTACTGTGCATATTCCGATTGAAAAAAGATTTTTCAAATTAACACCAGAACAAATAGAGAAAGAAATACAGGCAACAAATAACGCGATAAAAACCCTTGACAATGTTATTGATAAAACTTCAAAGCTCTGGAATGTTTACACCGGCTATTGCCTTACTTACGCTTCTTACCTGTATGTTAAAAACTTCTTTACAGATAAAACCACAGTAAAAGCCAGAAAGGAGGTAATTGACAAATGGAAATCATACTGCGTAGACCTAGTGAAAGAATACGAGAAAACTTATGAAACAGCAAAAACAAACAGTTACAGTTCTACCCAAGACTGCTTAAATGAAAATGCAAAATCCATAGAAGAAGAAGTAAACTACGCAAAAGAAATAATAGAAAATGTAGAATCCGATCCTACATTTAAAGACAAACCATATCTAAGGGAAGCAGAAGTAAAAAGAAGAATAGCTGATAATGCAATTAATAAAAATAAAGATCCTGGTCTAATTAAAAAATATGTGGACGACTTCCTAACCACAGAAAAAAACGCTAACCAACAAGGCAGAATAAACTTTGATGTAGATCAGATTAAAAACTACTTATACGACAAAGAGGGAAAGCGCATTGAAAATGTTAATTTTGAAGAACTCTTCAAAAAATATCCAGAATTGCAAAGCTACAAAGAAGAAATAAACATATTAAAAGATTCAAACACAAAGGGTTTTGAAAAAGAACAAGCAATAAACAATATTTTAGAAAAAGAAAGACTAGCCAGAAGCTATGAATACAATAAAGAATTCATTAATTCAGAAGCCGGATACAGTAAATATAATGTAAATGATGCCGTAACAACTTTCTTCAATAAACTTAAACAACCTGCTACAACACAAAAAGATGAGGGCCAAGAACAAATTATTTTTGATAATATAGCCCCTGATAAAAACGGAAACGCTGTTTATTTCAGAGATAGCAACCCAAATAGACCTGAAGAGATATTTAAGGATAAAGGGCTTACTCAAAAATCAATATATGCTGAAATCAATAAAAAAGACCAAAATCAATTGTATTATTTGAAAGGTCCTCAGGAAGTTAGAGTCACTGACATAAAGACTCAAGAGCCATTTACTCCAAAAATAAGCATAAGCGACGAGTCAGGAACCAAAGGCAGGATAAAGGCAGTTTCTATAGACTCGCTACATTACATAGAGGTAACAAAACGCGGTATATCTGGAGAAATAATCAAAGTTGCCGTGTTTAAAAGCAGAAATGAAAACGAGCTAGGCACTGGCTATAGAATTATTGATGAATTTGACTTAAATGATTGCAATAAGAAGATAGAAGAAAACCCTATTAAAAGCGCATTGGGCAATGCAAAAGTTAATCCTTGTGAAATAATCAAAGATGCCGAGAGTGAAAACAACAGAAGATTAAGTCTTGGTGGGGTCAATGAACGAACCCTGCATATTAATGGAAAGCCATATGCACTAGAGAAATTCAAACTAGAGGCCAGCACATTAGAATGTGCTGATATAAACAGCATTAATGAATGCAGGATTTTATTTGGTGCTTGCGACCCTGTAATGTGCCCACCATCAAGATTTGATTTCGATGGCAGATGGAAAAATATAGACAATGTAATCCAGAGCGGAATTTCTGGAAGCATAGTTCTGGGGTTACATAACTACGATCCACCTTACGAACCATTGCCTGTTTGTGTAACAGGAATAAGAGCCGGCTTAAAGAACATACAAAGCATATTTGTTGGTTATAATGAATGCCTTCAGAGGAAAAAACTCAGAGGAGAAGCTATAGGCGGTTGTAGCTACATCAGAAGTCTTGGCTGGTGCCAAGTTGTATGGGGCGAGGCAACCTCAATCCTTGGCACTATAGGGACTGAAAGAATAGTCCAATTAGGTGCAAAGGCAATAGGTCAAGGAGGAAATGAGTATGTACAAAATTTCCATGAAAATTTCAAAAGAAGTAACGAATTTTTAAGCTTCTTTACAAGTCAGTATGGACAAAATGTGTTTGCAGCATACAGAGGCAAAGGCACTAAAGAAATAGGTTCTGAGTTCTGCGAAGCTGCAATATTTGGAAGACTGCCGGGTCAAGGAAGTATCATAGACCAACTAAGCAAACCAAGCGTTCCAGCACAGTTCTTTGCAGTATTTGACGAAAGTCCGCATGTAGACGTAGATGGTGAGCAATTAAGCAATTATAGAATTTTATATCATGTTTATGCTGGCGAAGACCATGACATAAGATACATAATAAGTTTAAAACGCTCTGATACAGGCAAGGAAAAACAAGTTACTTACTCTACATACCTACAAAAAGGCAGAACAGATCAAAACACTGTTAATGTAATCGAAGACTCTACCTATGACCAAATTTGTGTAAGAATAGATGGATCTGCTCCAAAATGCGGATTCGGGAAAGTAGGCACAGAATTTGCAATTAGTTATGCGCAAGAAAAATTGCTTGAAAAAGAATATGCTAAAAATGCAAACAACGAACGTGAATGCATATCAGACAGCACAATGATTGTTACTAATCCAGACATCGTAACCACGCCATTAAGCTTGATTGCCAGCGGGGTTAAAGAAACTGGAGCCAGAAGGACTTGTAGCCAAGAAAATCCCGGAAAGGGCACCATATCCGAAAATAAATGGGTACAAAGAGGAAGTTGTGGAAAAGACGCTCAAGGCCGCGATCTTGGCAAGTGCTGGCTTGATACAGAATCCTTAAACTTCCAAGATGAAAAAAACAAACAAAAGATAAAAGAGCTAGAAGAACTCAATCAAAGATTAGAAGAACTCAGAGATAATAAAGAAATTAAAGAATCTTTGCAAAATCTTGAAATAAAGAAATTAACATTAGATTCAAATTTAAAGGCTTTATTTTCAAAGATAAATGCTTTATTAAGCAACACTGTACAAATTAAGAATGCCTTGAATACTATCGAGCAACAATATTTAGATTTAGCTAATGAGTATCTAGAATTAAATAAGCAAACAATAGACCCCATATTTGATGGAAATATTTATTTCAAAGTAGCAGAGCTCTACCAAACTCTAGAAAGTATCAAGTTAAAGATAGAAAACCTAGAAAAAATTGCACAAACTATAGAAAAAGCAAAAACACTGGAAAAAGGTATAAAAGAATGCCCTAGATCAGGAGACTCATACGAATGTGGTTCAATGGCTGATGGAGAAACAGCCATTCTTCCTGGCACTCCAATAAGCATAAAGGTAAATCTAAGATCAGAGCAAATAGGCACTGTCCAAAAAGTAGAACTCGAAGTTTATACCACAGAGAATAATAAGAAAAAGCAAGTAGATTGTGATTTTTGGAATCTATTTAATAAAAACATAATTTTTGATAGGGCAGATGATATTACGACTAGAAAAAATTGTGGTGAATTAATATCAATAAGATACCAAGGCTCTGATGAAAAATTCACTTCTGTATATTTTACTGCAACATTGCTTAAAAAAGGATTAGAAATATCTAAAATAGAAATACCGCCAGAAGAAAAAATACTAACCACCAAAGACATAGAAAAAGCAAAAGTAACTCTTGAAAGATTGAAAGGATTTACAGGAGTTAATATAGAATACATAAAAAAAGCTGTAAAAACCTATAATGTAGACCCTAGTTGGATAGTAGCAATAATCACAGTTGAATCTGGAGGTAATGAAAAGGCCGTCTCCTTATGTGGAGCTGCTGGTCTTGGCCAATTAGTAGTTCCAACCGCAAAAGATGAGCTTGGACTTTATGTTCCTGATTATAAGATGATGAGTACTGCGAGTTACACAAACAGCAGGGGAGAAAAAGTCAGTTGTACAGTTACTTTTAAAAATAATGATCCTGCAATACCAGAACATTGTTACAGCGAAGACCAGGATGAATGTGATTACCAAAACGACCAAAGATTTTTGCCAGAATTCGCCCTACCAGCTATAGCTAAATACCTATCTCTACTTAGGGGCGATGACCCCAACAAAAATTATGATATTTATACCAAAGGCAATTTAGATTATATATTTGCTGCTTACAACGGTGGATTCTGTAATAGCAAGAATAATTACGGTGCATTGTGCGATAGCGATAATTGCCCAGGACTAAAATCTTTCCAATGTGAAAAGGATGCATATTATATTAACACCAAAGGCCAAACTAAGAACTATGTTGCATATGTTAATGCGTATATAAATCATTACAAAAATAGCCAAGAATTTATAGACCTATTTAAAGACGAGTTGTTAGCATCTACACAAGAAACAGTTCCTGAAGATACCCAACTAGCTGTTTTACTGCCACCAGAAGTCTCAATAGAAGAAGATGTCGCATAAACTAGCGTATACAATAACACCAATAGTATTTGTATTAATTTTACTACTTCCCTCTATAAAACCCCAAGAGCAACAAATTAATTTTGTACTTGATGAAGCTAATATAATAACAAATGACGAAGAGCTTAATATTTTAATAACAGACCTTAATTCTTACAAAAACTCCAATGCACAGATAATAATTTTTACCTCTACTGACGAAGAAAAAATAAAAGCCAGATTGGAGCAAGGTTTTTATTTATATAATCTAGAAAAGATAAACGGAAATCTACAAAGCAACCTAAACATACTAATTGTATTTAATCCATCCTGGACCAGGCCAGCAATAATATATGCTAGCTCAAATTGTGGTCTTGATATAAATAGAATAAAACTAGCTCTTGATGAACAATCCATATTTTATGGCCAAGAAGAAAAACAAGTACCTTTTCTTGAGTATTTCTACAATCAAGACTATGACGCCGGCTTTAAAGGCATGGTGCAGTTTTTAGTAGATGAGATAAAACTTAAAATTGATGAGCAAACTTGCATTATCCCACAATCATTTAATCAAGAAATAAAGCCAGAATTATTTCCTGATATAGAACCTATTGAAATACTTAAAACCGATTTACAAAGGATAAACACTTATCAAGCATATTATGAATTATCAAGCATATTATGAAGAAGCCCACAGTAAATATCCAGAAGTCACAATAAACTTGATTAAAGCTACTACGATGAAGGAATCTGCAGGCATTAGAACTAGAATAAGCCAGGATGGTGCTCGCGGTTTATTGCAATTAATGCCTTGTACTGCAAAAGAACTAAACAGCAGAAAAGACAACTTATTTGTTTTGCAAAGAGTAAAATGTTTGCAATGCAGAGATGGGACTACTAACTGCAATCCATGTGAAAGATACGGCAATTGTGTAAAGGCCGGCCCTGGAGCCGGATATGATCACAGTTTAGATGCCAGAACAAATATACTTGCTGGCACTAAATACTTAAAACAAAAACTAAATGATTGTTCTGCACTGCCAAATTATGTAAAAGGACAAGAAATAACTGATGAAGAAATAATAAAATGCGCACTCGCTTCCTATAACGCAGGACATGGAAAGGTCATAAAGGCTGCAGTCAGTGCAGATAGCACCTCATTTGCTGATTACAAAATTAAATTTAAGCCTACTGTAAGCAAAGAAGTAGTTCCTTATGTCACTATAGTTCTTGGTTATTATAAATGGCTTGAAGAAAATAATGTATAAAAACAAAAATTACTTAAACATATTCTAAAGTTTTCATAGCATGCGGAGGTAGCGAAGTGGACAAACGCGGCAGCCTCAAGAGCTGTTCCCTTAGTGGGTTCACAGGTTCGAATCCTGTCCTCCGCACTTTCTTTATACCATTACATAATTATCAAAAACACAAAATTTAAATACTTTGTAATGGTAATAGTTTTATGAGAATAATAAAGAAAAAGAAGGGAAAAAATACCTATTTCTATTTACAACACTCTATCAGAAAAGGTAATAAAGTTATAACAAGAGAGAAATATCTTGGAACGACTATTCCTAAAGATTTAGAAATTATCAAGAAAGAGCTAGAAAAAGAATATAAAAAAGATTTGTATAAAAAACTGGAAAAAATAAGGGAAAACTTCCAAGAAGAATGGAAGAAATATCCTAAAACTGTTCAAGAAAAAGAGAAAGAAGAGATTGCAATTGCATTTATATATAATACTAATGCAATAGAGGGTTCTACTATAACTTTAGAAGAAACAAGAGATATTACGAAAGAAGGTATAGCTCCTAACAAACCTTTAAGGGATATAAAGGAAACTGAAAATCATTATAAAATTTTCTTAAATATGTTAAATGAAAAAGAAGTGATATCCAACAGCTTATTATTAAAATGGCACATGGAAATTTTCGGAAGTACAAAGAGTGATATAGCTGGAAAATATAGAGACTATTCAGTTAGAGTAGGAAATTATAGGGCTCCAGATTGGCAAGATGTAGAAAAATTGATGAACCAATTTGTTAAATTTCTGAAAGAGTCTAAAATAAACTCTGTAGAGCTAGCTGCTAGGGCTCATTACAAATTCGAAAGGATTCATCCTTTTGGAGATGGTAATGGAAGGATAGGTAGGCTAATAATAAATCATATTCTATGGTGGAATGGTTGTCCTATGATTATTATAGAATACCAAAGGAGAATATCATATTACAAAGCTTTAAACAAAGATGAAGAAGGTTTTGTCAAGTATTTCTTAAGAAGATATTTAGCAATTCATAAGAGAAGGATTAATTCTAGAATAAATTAAGAAAGACCAGGTAATTTTCGAACCTGTATATGCATGTCCTCCGCATAAGTATTCTAAAAATATCTACAGATAGAAATATTTATATAGTACCTTATGTTAATATGTACATATGTCACTAAGACTGGAATTAAACGATACGGAAAAAAAATTTAGAGAGGCTGCAATGAAAAAGTACGGATATTCAAAAGGAGCCTTAAAGAAAGCGAGTATAGAAGCCTTAAATAGATGGGCCAATGAACAAAAAGAGATTCCGGTATCCGACAATCCTTTTGGTTTAATAGAAGGCATTTTAAAAGACTACAAAGGGAAAAAAAATTCTGTAGAGTGGCAACATTCAGCAAAAAAATTATGGGTGAGATAGTTGTTCATTGATACAAATATCTTCTTAGAGATCTTTCTTAAAGATAAAAATTATGTAAAATGCGAGGAATTTATACGAAGATTAACAAACAAAAAAATTTCTTTCTACACTTCAGATTTTATAATTTTTTCTTGTTTATTGATTATTAAAAATAAATTAAAGTCCACCACACATATGAAAGGTTTTCTTATTTTTATTAATAGTATAAAAATTGAAATAATAAGACCGAGTCTAAAAGAAATGTACGGAGCCATAGAGTTTATGAAAAAATATAGATTAGATTTTGACGATGCCCTTATTATTAGTTGTATGGTGGAAAATAATATAAAATCCATAATATCTTATGATAAACATTTTATCAAAGTAAAAGAAATTGATGTTGTTGAGCCATAATGTTGAATCCTTACCTTCATACTTTAATATAACACAATTTATTTATTCGGTTTCATCCAGCTGTAATGCCTTAATCTGCTGGAAGCACCAAAACCGCAACTGCTGCATACCTTTTGCTTCATATGATAACTTCTATTCCCACATCTTCTGCACCTTATATGATTGCTGCCTTTATTATGCTTGCCTCTAGAAGCAGTACCCTTGGTCATTTTATTCTAAGCTTATTAAAACTATTGTGTCTCCTCTTATGAAAACACTACCTACTTTTCTTTTTATCTCGCCATTAATACGTTCTTCAGCATCATCCACAACACAATTAATATGAATATCAAATGCCCTTAACTTGCCAACATATTGTTTTCCGTTCTTTAATTCTATAATGACCCTTTTATTTCTTGCCTCATTTAAGGCGTCTAACGGCCTTGACGCTTCCATTCTTTTAACCCCCTACAAAAGGAATGCTAAAGGCTTAATTATTACATTTATAAGCTTTTGCTTTTGAATTCTGTAACAGAAATGTAGCAACATAAAAATTATATTGTAATATTTAAAAAAATTACTTATGGAAGTTATTGAATTAACCAATATTAGCAAGAAATACAGGGACAAATATGAAGAAAAATCAGAGCTAAAGAAAGTCCACTATCCGATTAGATTTTTTAAAAGGTTTCACTCTGCGTCTTCTATATTACAGCCATTTGTTGCAATAACGGGTTTTTGAATTATTACAAAAAAGAGAAATATAAACATTACCCCAAATAATCTTAGCGCTATAATAACATACCCCCGTGCTTTTTTAAAGAGTTAATATAATAAAAAAACAAGTTTATAACAATTTTTATGCCAGAATATATTATACCAGAATATATATTTATTTTACTTGCTAGTTAAGTTTAAAAAATATTCGATTTAAGGACTTGGTAAACAAAGCCTAAGCAATCACTAATAACAAAATTTATAAATGATTAATTTTCTAGCATAAACATGGCAATATCTCAATTCAGATCAAAGAGAAAAATCTCTGGTGGAAGATACAAAGATTTCAGGAAAAAAAGCCTGAAAGACTTAGGCAGAGATCCTACACTCACAAAAATAGGTCAAACTAGAAAAACAGAATTTAGAATAAAAGCTGGCCATCATAAAAGAGTGCTATTGAATTGCAATATTGCAAATGTCTACGATCCTAAGGAAAAGAAATACAAAAAGGCAAAGATAGAAACTGTAATT
The DNA here is from genome assembly GCA_016185565.1 of Candidatus Woesearchaeota archaeon. Classification (GTDB taxonomy): domain Archaea; phylum Nanobdellota; class Nanobdellia; order SCGC-AAA011-G17; family JAGVZF01; genus JACPNH01. The sequence continues at coordinate 8,736 of JACPNH010000026.1, forward strand.
GACAATCCTGCTAACAGAAACTATATAAGAAGAAATATTCTTACTAAAGGCACTATAATAAAGACCGAATTTGGAAATGCAAAAATAACTAATAGACCTGGTCAAGAAGCGCATGTAAATGCAATTCTCATACCGTCCTAAAAACCTTATTTTTAAATAATTATTACCATTTAGTTAATACAAATATTTATATAGTGATAATTTTGTAAAATTTTATAAAAGAATTTAAAAAATATATAGTTTTATCGTTGAGTGACAAAAATCATTCAACCATTTTTGATTATGATTATATTTGGGGGGCAAAAAATGAAAGGTTACATAAAAAAGTGTCCCGAATGTGGCAGCATCAATCTACTTCTTAATAAAGAGAAGGGTGAAGTTATTTGCAAGGACTGTGGATTAGTAGTAGAAGAAAAAATGATTGACTTCAGCCATGAATGGCGTGAATTCGATCATGAGCAGAGTGCTAAAAGAAGACGTGCAGGAGCTCCTATGAGCTATACTCGGTATGATCGCGGTCTTGGAACTTCTGTAGGACAAAAGGCTGATGTCTATCAGCTCGATACCAAAGAACGTTCAAAATTCTTCAGGTTAAGAAAATGGCAGTACAGAATATCAACAGCAATTGAAAGAAATCTTAAACTTGCTTTAGCTGAATTAAAAAGAGTAAGCTCTTATTTAAAACTTCCAAAAAGTGTTGAAGAAGAATCAGCTAGAATTTACACAATGGCTGTTCAAAGAGGTTTAGTTCGTGGAAGATCTATGGAAAGCGTAGTAGCAGGCGCCTTATATGCTGCCTGTAGAAGACATGAAGTTCCTAGAACTTTAGATGAATTAAGCGAGGCTTCTGGCATTGACAAAAAAGAAATAGGCCGTACATATAGATTTATCACAAGAGAACTAGGAATCAGAATACTCCCAAGTAACCCAGTAGACTATATCCCAAGATTTGCTTCAGCATTAAAATTAAGTCCTGAAACTCAGAGCAAAGCCGTCGAGATTCTTGAACAAGCCCAAGAAGCAGAATTAACTTCAGGAAGAGGTCCTACAGGAATTGCAGCCGCTTCTTTATATGTAGCAGCCCTTGCAAATAACGAAAAGAGAACCCAAAGAGAAGTAGCAGATGTTGCAGGTGTAACAGAAGTCACTATAAGGAACAGATATAAAGAACTTTTAAAGGAATTAAAGCTTAAAGAGCAAATAAAAAAGAAAAACAAGAAGGAAATTTAAAATATTTTTTATTTTTTGTTTAGAAACATTTTTATATCAGTGTAATCTAGTTTTAGTCATGGAGAGAGAGGATGACGTATTAAGACAAATAGCCCATAACAATATTGCATTGCAAAGAAGTTCTTTGCATTTAATAGAAAAGATTTCTGATTTAACTAAAAGAATAGACAAATTAGTTTCTTTGTTTGAAGAAGCTTCTAAGCATATTGAAGACGTAGAGGAACAAGAAGATAAAATAAAATCATTAACAGAGAAGCTAGAACTATTGCTAGAGCAAAATAAGGAAATAGCCCATGGCTTATTATTACTTGACAAGTATATTCGTGGTAAAAGTGAATTTGAAAACATAAATCCAAAACCTTTAAGGTCTCTTTGATATGGATGATGAAATCTTATTTCTATATGATGAACTGGCAAGTGAACGTGAAAAATTAATAAAAGAATTAATTCATGAGCTTAACAAGAAACCATTTAAGCACTTTAAAGAAGCAAGATTTCTGAAAAATTATATAACGGCCTTAGTCTTGGCTTCAAAAAAACAATCTTTTACTTTTAAACATATTCCAATCTCTGAAATAGAACAACCAATTCAACAAAAAACATCTATACAGCCCAGATTACAGTCCAGATTAGAAATTCCTAAAAAAGAGTTTAAACCTATGCAAAAACCTATGCAAATTGCCCACAAAAAACCAATCTCTGTACCAGTCTCTGTAGCAAAATACTCTAAAATTGATCTCCCAGAGCCACCCAAACCCAGCTTTTATCAAGAGACTATTATTAGACAATCGCCCAATGCCATAATTGAGAATTATATTTATAAAGTTCCACAAGAATCTCTAGATCCTTCAAGCACAAAAGTACTGGAAACGCTTGAAACAAGAATAGACACTCAAGAAAAATTAAAAAACTTTGAAAACATATTTAAAAAGACCGTCTCGACATTAAATATAAAAGATAAACAAGTAGCCAAAGAAAAAATAAAGGAATTTCTCTACAATAATCTCCTAGGATTCGGGAAGATTAACATTTTATTAAGAGATCCAAATGTTAAAGAAATACACTGCAATGGTCTCAATATACCATTAACAATAATCCATTCCCAATATGGAGGTATTAAAACTGATTTGGTATTGACAGATCATTTTGAATTAAATCGTTTAATAACAAATATAGCAAAAATGGCAGGTTTCCTTATTGATGAAAACAACCCTATTGCTGAAGGAACTTTAAGTTCTGGAGAGCATTTTAAATTAACCCTCGGCACCCACATATCGAATGCCAGTTTCTCTATCCATAGATAATTTTTAACATTTTGTAAAAATTGAAGGTAAAATGTTTTAACATTCTAAAAATTTTGATAATTTTTAACATAATAGAAAAATTTAAGACCAAATTTATTAATATATTGTAAATTCTGTGATAAAGTTTAAATACCAAATTGAGTTTTTATCTCCATGCTTAGCGCATTTTTAAAAAGATTATTGTTCACAAGGCAATTCTTCATAATAAACGGAAAAGTAGAAGTTCTTAATGTTCAATTAGTTATGCTGCCTCCTGATGTTATTTTTGAGATTCAAAACCTCGATGAAAAAAAGAGCTATGATATAGGAAAGAAGATTGCCCATGATAACATGAGATTATTTGCTAAAAAACTAGGCACTTCCAGCGAAGGCATTTTAAAAGACATACAAGACATTTATGAGACATTTGGCTTGGGGGCCATGCAAATTGCTGATCTTGACCAAAGCAAAAAAAGAGCTATAATAAGAATTAAAGACAGTCCTACAGCGAATTTATATCTTGAAAAAAACAAGAAAAAAAGTTCTAAAGCAATATGTATCTTTATTTCAGCGTTCTTAGCTGGAACATTTTCCTTTCTGTTCAATACAAGTGTCGACTCTGTAGAAAAAAACTGCTTGGCTCAAGGAAAAGACTATTGCGAGTTTATTATTCAGTCAAAACAGTCAAAAAAAATTGAAAAAATTAAAAAAGCTTAAATATAAGAACCAACTTAAATCAATGGTGAAAAAATCTAGAAAGATCTCAAATAAAAAGACAAAGCACATCTATGTAGGGGTGGGTTCTAGTAAAAACAAAGATGGTTATCAGGCAGCATTAGAGGCTACAAAACAAGCTTTAACGGAATGTAAAACAACTAAACCTACTTTTTCTTTTGTATTTGTAGATTCAAGATATGATGGCTATAAGGTATTAAATGGGATAAACAAAGTTCTAGGCAACAACAGCTGGGTTGGATGTAGTACTGATAGGCAGCTTAATAATAAAATTGTTTACACAGATGATCCAGTTATAACTGTGGTTTGTATTAATACAAATTTCATGTATTTCGGGATGGGGGCAGTAGAAAATTACAGAAAGGATTCTTTTAACAAAGGTATAAAAGCAGTTAAGGAAGCCATATCTAAAGTAAGGGTAGATCAATACATTTCTCCTTACATTCAATTTAGAAGGGCACAAATAAAAGATTATAGCGATATTGTAAAAACACCACCATATTTTATACTAACTTTTATGTCTGGAACTTACTTTGATGATAAGAAGCAAGTAGTAATGGGCAAAGAAACGGAATTTATTGAGGGTGTGTTAAGTGTTACTGGCGCCAATATCCCAGTATTTGGCTCGGTAAGTAATAGTGATTTTGGAAGGTTTATGAAAGATGCTGTTGCAAAAAATTGGCAATATGCAAACGGGAAAATGATTAAGGATGGTGGTATAGTTGTTTTTGTAGTTTCTAGTCTATACTTCTCTCACGCGCTAGAACATGGTTATAGAGAAACCGATGTTGTTGCTATGATTACAAAAGTCGATCCTTCAGGGCATATAGTCCAAGAGATTAATGGAAAACCATCAGTAGACGAATATTGCAGATTAGTTGGTATAAATAAAGTAGATTTCTTAAAAGATCCATATAAGTATACACTCTCAAAATCATTGGCCGTTATAGACTCTGGAGGCCAAAATTATATCAAGGCTATGGGCACTACACCAGATGGAAAGTATCTATTTTCACAGGCAAAGTTACCACCAAAGGTAGCAGTTACACTAGTTAATTATGATAAGGGCCAAGTCATAGATGCAGCAGTAGACGCCATCAACAATGCGAATAAAGCAGTAGGAAAAAAGGACGTAGCGTTTGTATGGATTTCTAGTTGTAGTGCCAGAAGAGCTATGTTGGGTGAAGACACTAAGGAAGAAGCTAAAGCAATATTAAAGAACTTCAAAAATATTCCATTCTTCGGATTTTACACATTTGGCGAAATTGGTAGTAATAAAGCTAGAACTTGCCAACTTAACGAACAAACAATTACTTTATTAACAGTTTATGATAAATTGCTAACAGAGTAAGTTTTTTAAATTCTCTTTTCTGATAGGTTATAAAATGGAATTAAAGGACTTTAAAGTTAAATTTGGCAATATAGCAGTAGCAGTAGCTAATAAAGAACTTGACTATATGGAAAAAAAAGAAAGACAAGAATTAATGAATTCATTATTTTCAGCATACATAAATGATACATATGAGAAATCTACTTTCTTTAGAAACTATCTAAAAAAGAAAAAAATTGACCCAAAAAGAATATCAAAGCCAGAAGACTTAAAAGACATATTCCTAGGAAAGAATACCCTGGCTGTTATAAGTGCTGATGATTTATTACCTGATGGATATATACAAAGTTTTGATAATGGACTAGAAAATAAATCTTATCAGTTACGTATAGGAAAAACATTTTCTAGTTCTGGATCTACTGGGAGAGTAGCAGAAGTTTATTACACTAAAGAAGATTGGGATAACTCTATGGCTGTAATAATAAGATGCATGCATCATATTCCATTAAAAGAATGGAGCCGAATTTTTAATGGATTCCATCAAGGGCATGTAGCAGGGAAAGTTTTTGAGGATGCTTTCAACAGAGCAGGAGCTTTAGTAAAAAATAGACATTTTACTAGTAAAGAAGACACTGATTCTATAAAACAAATTATTCTAAACAAATCAAATGCTCTTGCGTTACCAGCTGATACAGGCAAGGTAAGTAAAGGTGGTGACTTAAAAACACTGCTGTCTGTGGATAACGAAAATATAATCGGCAAACAAATAAAAGTAATAATCACAACTGGGGGCCCAAGACCCAGCTACTTAATTGATCAGGTTCATAAAAGAAATGAATTAGCAAGAGTTGATTTTAAAACTAAATTTGTTGATTTTGCAGGTTGTGCGGAAGTCCTGCCAACTGTTGCTGAATGTGAATACAATAATGGATTGCATTTAATTCCAGGAATCACTTACACTGAAGTTATAAATCCAAAAACCATGAAACATGTTAAAAACAATGAACGCGGCTTATTAATTTATACCGGTTTTAAATATGGCAGTAGATTTATTAGGTATATCGTGGGTGATGAAGCTACTTATGTCGAAGAGCCTTGTAGATGTGGTAGAACCACCCCCAAAATAAAGGATATCCAAAGAGTAATTGACATTCAAAGATTTGAAGAAGGCTGTGGAGTCTGGAAGTGAAAGAATATAGTGTCAAAAATCTAATTTTAGGTGAATTCAAAGATAGTTATAGTAAAGAAAGAATTTTTGTAGAAGATATTTTAGGCAAGAAAAGCATCATCTCAATGCCTAATTCTATAGAAGCAGATTTAGCAGATGCTTTTTTAGCTACAAAACAAGCAGAAAACAAATTTAATGAATTACCGATAAAAGAATTAATAAACATCATCAAAAAAGTAGGAAAAAATTATTTGAATGATGAAGAAAAAATCAAGCTGATTTCTTTAACCACCGGAAGTCCTATAAGCTATGTAAAATCTTCTCTTAATTCAATTAAAGAGTGGATGATTAATATAGATAAATTTATAGAAACTGTTTTTGGGTCTATAGACAATTTAGAAAATGGACTTCCAGTTAAAATTGAAAATAAAGAAATAAGCAAAATCTTTTATAAACCTGGCGGTATTATTTCAATAGTTTTAGCTGGAGATGAGGTAGCTTTATCAACCTATGTAATAACACAATCACTTCTATCAAGAAATCCAACCGTAGTTAAGCCTAGCACTATCGAGTTAATTTCTTGCAATGAATTAATACAAGAATTTGCAAAAAATGGATTAAAGGATTTTATACAATTAGTATGTTGGAATGCCCAATTAAGACCGGAATTAATAAAAGAATTAATAAAAAACGGAAAGCAAGTTGTTTTATTTGGAAATGATAACACTGTAAACAATTTCATTTACGAAAAAGATGCAAATGGGGCTGTAATAAATGATTTTTCCCAAAGTAGAAAAATAATAAAATTCACTAGTGGTAGGAGCGCAGCCATAGTAATGGAAGACTGTGATTTAAAATTAGCAGTCGATGAAATTTTATATGGAGCTACAATGAACCGTGGCATTGAATGTATAAACACAAAAAAAGTCTATCTCCATGAAAAAATTTACGAAGAGTTTATAAAATTATTAAAACTAAATGCGAAAAATTTAAAGCTTGGAAAACCACTCGACAATAAAACTGCTATAAGTCATATTGACAAAAACAATTTAAAAAAAATAAAATCTCTTTGTAATGAAGCTCAAGTTATTTTTAGTAGTTTTAATAAAGATTTTATGGGTTTGTTGGCTATAGAAGATAATTCCAATAATTCCAGATTTGTAAAAGAAGAAATTCCTGGCCCCGTAATTGCAATAATAAAAATAAGCAGCATAGATGATGCAATAAAAAAAGCAAATCTAGCCTTAAATAATACTAGCTTTGCTACCACCACATCACTTTTCACAAAAAACAATAACTACATTAAAAAATCGGCAATAAATCTAAAAACTTATAAATTAAACATAAATAAATCAAGCACTTTCATGGATTTTTTTGTAATGCACGATGGCAAATATTTAGTCAAGGAATTGCTAGATGAAAAGGTTTTAAGCAATTATTGAATAGATAGAATAGATAGATTTATATACCACTTTTAAGTAAATAAAAATATGAAGCAGTTTAAACGGCCTTATAAGCTTTATAATATACTAAAAAGAAAATCGCGTGAAGAAGCGCATGATTTAGTAGTTTTTGGAGCCGGGGCTCTTGGAAATGTAATAGCGAGGTACCAATTTCTTACTGGTAAAAGTATTGGGTTGTATAGTAGAAGAAGTTGGGCAGATGCTGTCGGAGAAAAAGGTGTTGAATTTGTAAGGGGGGGTTCTAGCGGTGAAATTTTAGAAAGAGATAGGCTAAGGCAGAGTGAAAGATTTACGTTTTATAGTGATGATACTCAAGACCAATTAAGAAATAGAGGTTTAAAACCAAATGGGCTTGTCGTTCTTGCATCAAAAACTCCAAACTTAGAAGAAATTTTACAGGCTGCCGAAGCAGTAATAGATCCAAAACGTAATCAATATATTTTGATGATCCAGAATGGTATATGCCCCGAAGTTGGAGTTGAAGAAATTTTAAAAAGGAAATATGACGATCCAAGAAGAAAAAATAATGGGGTTAGCGATAGATTAGTTGGTGGAGTTGTCATGGCTAGAATGGCAATCAGCGACTATAAAAATCCCACTATAAATTATGGAATAGCAGAAATAACGCTTGGGTCTTGGAATAACTTTGAGTCAAAAAAAGACAGCATGATAGAAATAAATGACTCCTTATCAAGATCTCTAATAGGTGTGGCAACAGTTGGGATAGCCACCGATCAAATGTCTTACAGAAAAGTAAGAATGGAGAAAGCCGCAAAAAATGGAGCTAATTCTGTGAGTGCATTATTCAATGCCAAGGTCGGAGAGATTTTGGATAATCCTGTTCTGAATCAAACAATGAGACATAAACTGGAAGAGGCAGTAGCTGTTGCTAGAGCCTTAGACATCCCAATAGATTCCGACGAGCTTATGAAGAGCACAAGGTTAGATTATGATAAAAAAGTAAGAAGCCATTTTGCATCGATGGCACAGGACTTGCAACTCGCTGCTAGAACTCCTGGAAGAATGTTAGTGACCGAGATAGATCATTTAGATCTGGCTTTTTACAGAATGGGTAGCCCTCATGGTGTTTCTACTCCCATGTACCTCTTTTATGGCGGTTTAATGGAAGATTTTACATGTGCTTATAATACGTTAAAAGCTGTTGACTCTAGAAACGGCAGTAATAAAGCTAAAGAATTTGCTAATGAATTTTTAAGAACAAACAGATCCTTAGCAGGTTTAGAAGGAACTTCTTCAAGAATAAGCCCAGAATCACTTGCAGATAAAGTTTATGAGAGTCTGCAAGAATTAAAGTCTATACATCTTAAAGATTGTAAAAAAGATGTTGGTTATCGATACACTTTAGAGCCCAGAGTTGAAAAGCCGACATTACATATTTTAGTAGTAGACGATGAAAAAGATAATGCTAACATAACAGCCGAAAGAGTAAAAGAAAGGTTAAGCAAGAAAACCGAAATAACCGAAAGATATAAAGTAGAAGTTTTGACTGCTTACAGTGCTTTGCAGGCTGTTGAAGTCAGCGCCGGGAAGAATAACATCGGTATTGTTGTTGCAGATGTCGTTATGCCAGAACAAAGAGGTTATGAGATGGCTGAAAGATTTCCTATAACAACTCAGTTTATATACTATTCAGGTCAAGCTTCATTAGATGATAAAATGAAAATCAGAAGGAGACCAGGATCTCCTGAGATATTAATGAAACCCTTTGAATATGGAATAGAAGATCTTATAGATGCTATCACATTCAGAATTGAAAAATATGAGCAGCAAACAACTATGTTTTAAATCATAATGGAATTTCTATAGTAAATTCAGTGCCTTCTCCGTATACACTTTTTACTTTTATCTCTCCTTCATGTTCTCGGATGTAATTTCTACATATACTTAACCCTAGACCTCTGCTTCCCCTACCAACTTCTTCTCTTGTAGAGAAGCTAGGCTCGAAAATTCTTTCTAGACATTCTGGTCTTATTCCGATTCCATTGTCTCCCACAGAACTATATATTACTCGATCCATTATACGTGTGGTTAGCATAATTTCTGGATTATAGTCAGTATCACCAATAAGAGCTCTTTTTCTTTCAATGGCTTCTACACTATTCTCTATTAAATTAGTATAGATTTGATTCAGATACCAAGGCACCATCTCTATTCTTGGCAAATTGGAATCGAGTTCAGTCCTCACAGTTATTTTTTTATCTCTGAGATCTGGACCTAGAACGTTAAGCGTTATTTCTATGCATTCATTGAGATTACCGTCGACTCTTTCTATGCTACCTTCTCTTGCATAATCCCTTAGACCCCTAGCCATCCTGTGCATTGCCCTGGCCTTGATTACTATATTTTCAAGAAAATTTAAAAGCTTCTCAGTAGGCATTGTGCCTTCTTTTATAGATTCTTGTACGTGTTGAGCAGTTTCTATTTGACTATACACCATGTTACTCACATCGTGTGCAACTCCTCTGGCAAATTTCCCTATCACTCTTAGGTTCTCTGTGCTAACTAATTGTGCTTGTGCTAGTCTGCGCTCTTCTTCAGAAGCTGCCACCACGATTGAAATGTAAGCTCCATAATTAATCATAAGTTGGGCTATATTAACTTTATAGTCTGATATGGCCTCGCGAGCCTGTATTTCTTTTGGCTCATCAAAATTAAAATAACCCGCAGATTCTTGCTTACCATTAAATGGAAGTATGATAGGAAATATCGCAAATCTAAACCAGTCAGAAAAGCCCATTGCTTTTTCTCCATACTCCTGAGTTCTAGCAATATATTCATTATATTGCAACTTGCTCCAATCATAATAATTTTGCTTTACAACACCTTTTGACTCTAATTCTCTGATAAAATCTTCATTATCATAACATTGAACCGCCGATTTAGTTCTTAAGGCGTATAAATAAGGTCGTATATCTGTTAGATCCATATTTTTTTGTTTTTCTCTCATCTTGCTATTTTTAATTTCATTCTCTGCATCCGCATCCGATAATCCAACATGAGTAACAAAATCCAAGAATAATTTTTCTTCTTTATATGATGATGCCGGCTTTACTCTTTTATGTTCGTCCCTCACTAAGACTATCTCTCCTCTCCCAAAACCCAAAAAATCTGCAGTTTGTTTTAATATCTCATTTAATGATTTATCTAAAGAAAATTCATCAAGGTTAATTGCAGTAGTTCCTACCAATAATCTTGGTGTTAGTTCTATTATTGATTTATAGTCTTTTACTAGCTGTTCAAGATCATTTTCCATAAAAATAAATGATAAATTAGATTATTTAAATATTACTATTATAAAATAGTAAATTTATAATGAGAATACGAGATTTTACACTTTATTTACATATTCGCTAAATATCAGCCGACATTCTCGTAGACTTTGCTTTCTTCATCTTTTTTGTTTTGACTTTTCTTCTTTTTGCCATTAATTATCAACCCTCCTTTTTTGTTGATTTTTAATGTAGAACATGTTTTAGTATTTAAAGTTATTTATTCGGGCGTGTATAATTCTTCTCTTGCTAGTCTATCTAATCTTCTTACTAAATAAGTTAAAAATAATCCAAATAATACTGCAAGAATCGAAATCATTAAATAAAATGTTGAAAATTTATTTAAGAAAATAAATGTTGTTAATATTAATGCAAAAACAATCAAGTAACTAGAGCTTATTAAAGAAAATAAAGCCAAATAATAAAGCCTGGGTCTTAAATACAATCTGTGATGCCTTATTAATCCATACACCAACAAAGCAAAATGTATCAAGAAGAACACTACAAATATCATTGCATCATAAAATATAGCATAATTTTCCCCCGTAATGCCTTCATAAATATTGTTTAATGCCTGGAGTATTAAATCTAAAGTTATAGGGAGATAATAAAAGAAAAAATTAAACAACAAAACTATAAATCCAACTAAAAATAATATCGTATAAAAATGAACTATATTTTTTTCCCTGTTATCTTCAAAATGTGTGCTATGATGGTTCTTATTAAATAATTTAAAAAATTCATTTTTAATAAACAGATCAGTCTTTTCATTTAAATTATATACTTTAACTAAATTTTCAAATGCATAATAAACATCTGTTCTCAAGAAAAATAAGAACTGCCAAAGTATTCCTAAAAATTCGCTTAATGTAACAAACCTTAATAGCTTGTAAAAAAAGCTTGAAATATGTATAAAATTTGAATCACTCAAAAACATAAGTATTATAGCTAAAGAAAAAATTGTAATATCTGCAAAAATTCCAGCCAAGATAATTCTAAATCTTTTTTCCCTTTTTAATGCATAAATATTTGTTATATCTGAAGTTGCAACTAAATAAAATAATCTATTACTAATACCAAATTCGGCAGGCAGCTTGTATGATTTCGCTGCTAGAAAATGCATTAACTCATGAAATCCAACTAAAATCCAAGAAACTATAAAAACTACTGGCACTAAAATTAAAAATCTGGCAGATAAGAAATAATGATTTATTCTAGGGAAATAGCTTGTGTTAAAAACTAATATCAAGAATGCCATTAAAAATATTAATGAATATATAAAATACATTTTCCTAAAAAAAATCCATTTTACATATTTGGGGTCAATAAATTTCAGAATGGGTTTTATTTTTTTTATTTTTTCTTTTAATATCTTTTTATCTATTTTTTCTACATAACCCTGCATCATTAAGTAATTAATAAACCTGTCAACATTAAACAAGCCATATTTTTTCTTAATTATGTTTTTAACCTCTCCAATTTTATACTCCTTCTCTAACAGTCTTATTATTTCATACCCAACTTCTGAAGTAGAAATATAGATTTCAGTATTTTTTCTTCCACATATATAGTAGTTGTCCTCCTTTCTTTTCACTAGGCTGTAAAGTTTAATCTTGCTATTATTACTAAAAAGATACATGATAATTTTTTGATTACTTTCATATATTAAAATTAAGTATAACTTTAAGATAGTGAAATTCCACTAGAAATGTTTAAATATAGTATTAAATTAATTTCTTTAAATGAAAACAAAGCATATTTTTGTACCGGCCTTAGATGTTTCTGAACTTCTTCCATTCACAAAAAGAAAAACAAAAAAGCTCTCTGAAAGTTTAAAAGAGCAAGAAAGAGCCAGAAAAGAACTTGAAAAATTTGTTGACAAACTTGAAAAAAATTACAAGGAAAAAATCTGGTATATGGGGATGGATGTTATTACCGGCAAGACCTACGAACGTTTTATATTTGATAAGGGTGGTTTTTTTGAAATCATGATAGAAGCTCCGCTAGCAATGAATGCTCATTTTGTTCACGAAAGGCAAGCAAAAAAATTCAATGAAGCTCTGAAAAAAACATTAAAGCAGATAATGCCAAAAACAAGTGTAAGTGATTTATTTATTAACTCTATAGAAGTTGGGAGTGAAGAAGAAGAAAGCCTTACTTACAAAACTTGGGCCAACATAAAGGAAATAAGAAACAGATGAAAATAATAAACAACAACATTTAAATAAAAGTTCTATTTTTATTATGTTAAAAGAGGTGTTTTAATGAAGTTAAAAAAGAAACCAACTGTTGTAGGCTCTTTTTTAGGGGTATTAGCCGGCTTACTATACACGATTTATTCTTACTCTAATAACTACACTTCAAATTCTAATCTAATCATTTTTCTCATTGCAAACATACTTTATTTCAGCTTGCTTGGATTTATTCTTGCAACAATATTCAACCTTGCTACTAATCCAAAAAAAGCAGAAAAAATACATGTTACAGCCTTACTAGGATTTATTGCTTTTTTAATAATAATCTCGCTGACCTCAATAAAAAGTTCAGGCTTGGTATGCAGAAACTTAAATGCTGTTTTCAATTGCAATTTTAACCAGTTCCTAAGCTTCATGATATTAGAAGGGCCATTTCCATTGCATTTGTTGCAAATATTCTTGATACTACTAGGCATTTTAATAGGATTGCTTTTGCAAAATAAAGACTTAATAAGGTTTAAAAAATGAAAGTTGCGGGAAAAGAACTAAGAAAGCAGGTATTCGAAGCGATTCAAAAAAATTGGCCCATCCATATTTCAGGAGTTTGCCGGGAGCTCAACATTAAAGAAAATGTCTCAAACATATCAAAACTGCGCTACCATATCCAAATTCTTAAAAAAATAACTTAATTCATACCAAGAAGATAGACAGGGCTTTGGTATCTTGGCCTGTTGAAATGGAAAAAATCAGAGTGATGCACGAATTCTTAAAAGACATCCACTAAAACTAAAAGAATAAAAGGAATAAAAGAAACATTTTTATATAACTAGCTATTAAATTTCATGTAAGAGGTGATATTTTGAAACTTAATAAAATTACGATCTTACTTGCCTTTTTATTATTAGCAAATTTTGTTAGTGTAGTCAATGCAGTACAAATTAATACTGACAAAACCAACCTTGACTTTAATAATGTAAGGCGCGATGGTTATGCCTCTAATACATTAACCATTACAACCAATAGCGATGAAGATATAGGGCTCAATTACATAATAACCGGCGATCTTAAAAATTTTATTTCAATTTCTGCAGAAAAGGAATTTTTTGTTAACCAGGCCTCTCCTTTAAATTTGCTAATCGAAGTAAAGCCGGATAAAAGCATAGCTAATGGAATCCATACAGGAAACATTATTTTTACTTTTCAGTCGCAAGTCCAAACTCAAATAAGCTCGCAGCCTAATTCCTTTATTATATCTTACAATGTTGAAATCACTGACAAAATTATAAAACAGGCCATAGTAAAAAGCATTGACATCTCAGATATTAATTATGGAAGCCCTTTAAACGCTATTGTGGAAGTAGAAAATAAAGGCAATATACCTGTACAACCAATCCTAGAATTAAGTTTCAAAGACAATCAAGATGCCTTAAAAAAATATAGTCTCTCAACTAACGAAAAAATTCTTCCAGGCCAGGATAAAACAATAAACTACCAAAAAACCATAAGTGAACTAAATCTTGGAATTTATGAACTTGAAAGTAAAATAATAATTGACAACAACATAATATCTCAGCAAAGTCAGAATTTTTATGTGCTTAACATCAATGAGCCAGCAAGGAGAATATTGCTTAAAGGAGTAGAAAATGCCAATAAGATTCATGTAACTGATAATATAGAAATAAAAGCCTTTATTTCCAATAATGGCCAAGATTCATTGATTAAATTTAAAGCTAAGGTCTCGCTTGGAGACGAGTTTATTACAAACCTTGAAGGCCCTGAAATCATAGCCTCGTCAAACAAAGAAACAATCTCAAGTTTAAATTTCAAGCCAATTAAAACTGGCATTTACACAATAAAAGGCTACATAGAATACGGCTCAAGAAAAACTGAAGAAATTGAAACAGTATTTGAAGCAGTTCCAGAAACACAAAATTTAAAAGAGGTACCTCTCTCAAGTAAGCCACTATTAGCTATAATAATAATGCTAATTTCAATATTCACGATAGTAAAAATAAACAAAAATAGGCAAAAAAAGAGGTGAAGATGGCTACCGACTATTTTCAGGGTGTTGCTATAGCTACTTCTATAATTGCTTTAATCATTTTAATTTACATCAAAATTTTACGTAAAAAAATGAAAAAATTCATACTTAGAAGTGAAAGAATTGCTAAATACTTTGAGCGTGATTAAATGGAATCTGAAATAATTACATTTTCATTAATTGTATTGGTTTTGAGTATTGGAATATTCTTTTTTGTGGAAAATGCTCAACAAAATCTTTCATTTGTAGGAAAAAAATTCTTTTCTGGAGAAATCTGGCGCATAGTAACTTTTAATTTTGTGCATTTGAGCCTAAGCCATTTAATAGGCAATGTAATCGCTTTCATTATTACCACCATGCTTTCATTTGAAGTAGGCTTAAAGAGCGAATACTTTATCATGCTGTTTTTTGTTTCTGCAACTTCAATAGCATTAATCGAAGGAATATTTTTTCCTGGCTTAATAATTGCAGGCGCATCTTTAGGAATATACTCAATATTGGGAGGAATTTCGATTTCAGGCAGGCGGCTAATACCATTATATTTTTTCCTTCCGTTAATTGTACTTTCGATATTCCTAAACAAATTCTTCCTAGATACAGTAACATTTTTTGAAATCATATTCCATTTTTTTGGATTTTTGTCAGGATTATTGCTGTATTATGGAATTGTAAAGTATATAAATAAGAAAAAATCCTATTTAGAGGTGGTTGAATAATGATAGAAAGAATAAAAAGCGGTGTGCCTGGACTTGACAGGCTATTGGATGGAGGAATTCCTAAAGGCAAGGTAATCATGGTTTCTGGTCCTAGTGGATCTGGAAAAACTATATTAGCAGCCCAATTCGTTAACGAAGGCATAAAGAATAACGAAAATTGCGTGTTTATTACTTTAGAAGCAGGCAAGCAAAAATTAATAGAAGATCTTCAGCAAATAGGCATAGACTTTAGCCAATTAGAAAGAAAAAATAAACTAAGAATTATTGGCGGTCCTGTCGGCCATGTAAAATATTTCAAAGAAAAAACTAAAGCTACCATCTATGACATAGCAGACGAAGTAAAGGAAGTAGTTCTTGAAGTTAGTGCAAAGCGAGTAGTTCTTGACTCTATAAACCTATTCACAATGCTATTTGAAAATGACTTGGAAAGAAGAAAGGCCCTTGCAGATTTAGTTGCAGTACTCAGTAGCTTAAATTGCACCACCCTGCTTACATGCGAAGTAAAAGAAGGCAGTCCAAGGTCTATTAGCTGGCATGGATTTGAAGAATTTGTAGTTGATGGAGTCATAGTGCTTTATAGGCTGCCTTTTGGCAATAAGTATGAAAGAGCAATATCTGTAGTAAAAATGCGTGGCGTAAATCATAGCCAAAAAGTGGTTAGCATGGCCATTACAAAAAGAGGTATTGAAGTTTACTATGACAGGGAGCCATACCACGATATCATAAAGAACAATCATAATGGAGGCTAAAATGAGAAATGAAAGAGTCCCTACTGGCATTCCAGGTTTTGATAAACTAATAGGGGGGGGATTTTTAAAAAACAGTATCAATTTATTAGCAGGAGGCACAGGTTCGGGAAAAAGTATTTTCGGCTTACAATTTTTGTATAATGGCATCACAAAATACAACGAGTCAGGATTGTATATTAGTTTTGAAGAGTCTATAGAATCCCTAAAACAGGATGCTGAGATTTTTGGCTGGGATTTTGAAAAGTTTGAAAAAAATAAAAAAGTAACATTTTTGTATCTAACACCGTATACTACAACAGACTTGCAGGCATTGCTGGCAGAAGAAATTCCAAAAGCAAAAGCAAAAAGAGTTGTCATTGATTCAATCTCAGTTTTTGCAATGGCACTTAATGATTTATACAGGATAAGAAAACAAATCTATTTCTTAACAAGTTCTCTGCAAAAAATAGGCGCAACATCTATTCTGACTTCAGAGATAGTGGGCGAGGCCCCAATTGACATATCTGGGGGCGGCAGAGACGGAAGCTTTTCGAGATATGGCGTTGAAGAATTTATAGCAGATTCTGTGGTAACATTCCATAACGCAGGCCTTGGCGGCAGTGGAGACAGGGCAGTAAGAATATTAAAAGTTCGTCGCACTGATCATATTAAAGGACCTGTTCCTTTTGAGATAGGAAATCAGGGAATTAAGGTATTCCAAAAGGAAAGAAGTTATAAATGAAATCTAATAAGCCAATAAGTTCTCAAATCGAAGACAGCCTAAAAAATCTTGGACTCGAATTAATAGAAGAAGATTAATCGAACAAGTTCAACAACATTTATAAATATAGTTCTATCAATTTTAAACATGAACAAAGATTTAATTTATGCATTAGCTCTTGAAAATGCAATCAAATTTAATGGCAGGGCATCTCAAAGCAGCGTAACTGGAATTTTAATTTCTATAAGTCCAAGTATCAAAAGCAACATAAAAGAAGCAAGTAAATTAATAGCAAAAATAATAGAAGAAGTAAATTCTATGTCATTGCAGGAACAAAAAGAAAAATATGAAAAGCTAAAGCACTTAATACATCATGAGGAAAAACAGCTCAGAATAGGATTGCCGGAATTAAAGAATGCAGAAAATTTAACAGTAAGATTTGCCCCATTTCCAAGCGG
The DNA here is from genome assembly GCA_016185565.1 of Candidatus Woesearchaeota archaeon. Taxonomy (GTDB): domain Archaea; phylum Nanobdellota; class Nanobdellia; order SCGC-AAA011-G17; family JAGVZF01; genus JACPNH01. Next base: position 26,094 of record JACPNH010000026.1, read on the forward strand.
GCCTTTGCACATAGGAAACGCCAAGCAGCTTGTCTTGAATGACGAATATTCTAAAACCTATAACGGCAAGTTCTTATTAGTTTTTGATGATACTATTGGCAGCGAGGAAAAAACTATTTCAAAAGAAGCCTATAGCTTAATTCTTGATGGAGTGAAATGGCTCGATGTCAAGATTGATTCAACTTACTATAAATCTGACAGACTGGAAATTTACTATAAATATGCTCTAGAACTTGTTAAAGAAAACAAAGCCTATGTATGTTTTTGCAGGCCTGAAGAACTGCGCAAAAATAGAGAAAAAGGTCTTGAGTGCAGTCATCGCAATTATTCTATTAAAGAAAACCTTGAGTTTTGGAATCAACTGTTAAAAAAGAAATTCAAGCCAAGTCAAGCCACTTTAAGGATTAAGACTTCTATGCAGCATAAAAATCCTGCCTTTAGAGACAGGGTTTTATTTAGAATTTCAAAAAGATCACATCCAAGAACTAAAAACAAATACACAATTTGGCCCTTGCTAGAATTTTCATGGGCCATAGACGATCATTTACTAGGCGTTTCTCATATAATAAGAGGCAAGGATTTAATGATGGAATCCGAAATGGAGCAATTTATATGGAATATCTTTAATTGGGCTAATCCTGAAATAATACATACCGGCCTAGTAAATATAAAAGGTATAAAACTTTCAAAGTCAAAATCTAAAGAAGAAGTACAATCAGGATTTTATAAAGGCTGGGACGACCCTAGGACATGGAGTCTGCAATCTTTAAGAAAGCGAGGCATTAAACCAAAAGCAATAAGAAATTTCTTGCTTAAATCTGGATTAAGCAAAAATGATGTCACAGTTCCTATTGAAGATTTATATGCTGAAAATAGGGCCTTAATAGAAAAAGAATCCAATCGTTACTTTTTTGTTCAAGATCCTAAATTAATTAAAATTCAGAATTTTAAAGGCAGGGACGTATCCCTCAATCTGCATCCAGACATTCCCGAACGTGGAAAAAGAAAATTAAAGGTAAAAAATAGTTTCTACATAAATAAAAAAGACTTTGATGTTTTAAGGGAAAAGGAACTCTACAGATTGATGGATTGCCTTAATTTTACTAAACAGAAAAATAAATTCATGTTTCATTCTCTTGATTATGAATCTTATAAAGAAAAAGGCTCAAGAATAATGCACTGGCTTCCAGAGCAAGGAAACTTAAAGGCCTCTGTAATAATGGACAATTACAATATTATTAATGGCCTGCTAGAAAAAAACGCCTCAAAAATGAAAATTAATGAAATCTGCCAGTTTGAAAGAACCTTTTTCGCTAAATTAGACAAAAAAACAAATAATGTTCTACTTTTCTACTTTACTCATAAATAAACACAATTGATAATTATATTCTAAATTATAATAAAGTTTATAAATAAAAAACCAACTTAATTTTATTTATGCAAATCACTTTCAACACTGAAGACAGCCTTGATGACTTGAGCAAGATACATGAGATTCTTGCAGATGCCATAAGGAAGAAGGGCGGCGTTATTAAACTGGAGCAACCCCAGGCGCAACAACCTCAAACTCAGCAGCAAACAGTAACCATTCCCTTGTCCCAGGTTCCGGGATTCGGCAGCTTCTCAAACACACTAAAGCAGGACATGGCATTAAGCATGGGCCTTGGAACTCCCCAAAGACCAGTAGTACAGCAGCCACAGCAACCGAAATCTGAAATACAGATAATAAACGAGCGGTACAGGCGAGAATACGAGGAAAACAAAAGAAACCAAAATAAGCCAAAAGACCAGAACCCCGAAATAGATATGAGCAACATCTATTATTCTAACAAACGCAAAAGATTCTAGTTTTTAATATTTATTAGTTTAAATCAAAAATTCTTAAGTTGTAAAATAAAAATAAAAAGAAAAAAAGAAAGAGGTTTACTCTATCTTAGTATTTATTGTACCTGTAGCTGTTCTTACACCCAAGGTGCTTCCTGCATCACCATAGCTTAAACTTAGCTCTCCCTTAAACTTTGCACCTGTTATTCCAAATGAGGTAGGGGAGGCGGTACCAGAAAGGCATTCACCTACTCCATATGTATATTTCTGAGCAACTCCATCATTGAGTGTTGTTATTGTAGTACCAGCATCGTCACAGGTATACTCAGTTCCGCCAATATTTGTCTTAACAATAAGATTTAATTCCGTCGTGGGAGTAGCTGGGTCGCCTTGAATATTAACACCCCTACCGTTTCTTATGATTATATCTATAGTGCCTGATGCGCCCGATGTTACCCTAAATTCTTCACATCCTAGTTGATTGCTTATAACACATGCGCTTGGCAAGAATCTTCCTGGGTTTAAAACTCCGAAATAAGCCAATGCTCCTATTGCAATCAAAACAACCAGAATAGCCCAGCCATAGGTCATCAAGAACTCCATAGCTGCTTGTCCTTTCTTAAAGATCATCAAACCACCGCTTTGTTTTTTGTCTATAACAATTTAAAGTTACTAGAATTAACTATCACAAGTTTTAAAACTACTTCACAGTAAGTAATAAGTATTTTAAACTTTTTTACAAAAATTATAAACATGGATGTAAAAAGAGGTCAAATAAGCATTGAATATATTATAATTCTTGGAATGGTCATTTTTGTTCTACTACCTTTGATATTTTATACAGCCCAAACTACAACAGAAACAACAAAATTTAATGACGCTGAAACCTCATTAAAACTTATTAAAGAGACTGCTGAAAGGCTTTATTCCTTAGGGCCAGGAAACAAAGAGACAATAACAGTAAAAATCCCAGCAGGGTTAGAGTATTTCATTATAGAAAGTACTGGAGAGTCGTTATTATTGCGACTTCAATCAAAAGGCGGCTATTCTGATGTATACACTAAAGTAAATGCAGTTTTATCTGATACATCTTTATTGCCTCAGCAATTCGGCACATATACATTTACTTTATTAGTACTAGAGAATGGTCAGGTGGAGATAAAATATGCCCAATAAAAAAACCCAGGTAGCAATTGAAGCCATCTTCGTAATAGGATTTTTATTTATGTTTTTTATTATGTTATATTTAGTTAGCAGCGATAAAACATTGCAGTTCTCAAAAACAAAATCAAGTCTAGAACAAAGAGAGCTATGCCTGCAAATAGCCTCTGGAATAAATGAAGTCTACTCCAGAGGCGAAGGAACCGTTCTAAGATTAGACTTAAAAGCGCATAAAGTTAGATTCGATGGCCCTAATCAAAATTTAGAAGTAGATAATAACTATATCTGCAACATTCCCTTAAAAGAAATAAGCGACGGTAGCACCAATATATTTACTATATCGCAAGGAGGAAAGATACAAATGTCTAACATAGAAAATGTTGTTGTTGTTAATTCGAATTGCGTAACAAACAAGGTTAGCTTTGCATCAGATTCGGGATTAAAGGTTGTAACAGACCTTGTGAAGGACATTGACACAGATAGAGCAACAATTCCGTTGAGCAGGGTTGTACAAGCATGTAGCAGCGGTGCAGATTGTCTTAGTCAATATAATTTGAAAATGGCCTATATAACCAAATGTAAAAGTAACTGCCAAGCTCAAGATATTTGTATGCCAGAAGAGTTTAAAACTAATTTAATAAGTGAGTATCGATGTGTTGAATATCCACAAGGCGCTAATCCGACTAACTGTGATCTTTTTGTAGGCACAAGTAGTTTTTGGGATGTTGGTGTTGACATAAATAAATATGCTCTCATAGTATTTGAGAACATAAACAATATTGCAGACAATGGTGCACATCAATCTTCAGTAGAAAACTGGGTAAAAAATGGAAATACCTTAATTTTACTTGGAGACATAGCCCAATTGTCTAATAATGGGCAAATAGACATTTTAGGTATTAGATGGACAAGCTTACAAAACGCTCCCAATCCAAACAGAGTTACAACAACCAATGCTTATTACATCTCTGTAAATAATGGACAAGAACCATATATATTATTTGGTGGGGATTCTGGAAATCGTGCTTATTGGACCCCAGCAAGAGGCCATCATATGCAAAACCTAAATTCGGATAATCTGCCAGATCCTAGTACTCCAAAGGCATTCAATTTCATATCAGAAGCTGTATACAGTGACAACACAATAGGTCTTGGAAAATGGGAATATGGAACTACAAGTAGCTTTGGGCAAGTTTACTTCTTTTCAAGCTGTGTTCCTAACAATGACCCTTACATATATTTATCCAACCAATTAACCCCTTGCCCTGATACTAACCCCAATGACGAGTACTGCAACACCTTCCAGTTAAGATTAAGAGAGTCTATCCAAAGAATTTTTGGAACCTATTTTTTGGGTTATTTAGAAACTATAATACCAATTACTAAAATTTTAAACGCCCCTGTTACTGACATTGTTATATCAACAAAACATTACATAGATACATTGCCACAGGGCGCGGTTGTTGAAGAATTTGTAGATGAATATCTTACAAGCAATAGTTCTTACAAAAAAATCTGTGATTTAAAAACCTCTACAACAGAAATTCTAGATCCAGCAGACCTAGACCCAATTGATCGTACAGGACTTAATCCTGCGTGCGATGAAATTAATACAATGAAAGTACTAGACAATGAAATTAAATTAAGAACTATAGCCAAAGTTACTAGGCCCCAATTAAATAAAAATTCATACTACAATTACCAAGACCTTAAAGTATGCTATGATATACAATAAAAAATCACAAGTAAACATTCTGGATTTAATTGTTGCAATGTCAATTGCATTAATGTTGATAGTTGCAATACTTATTAGTTGGGACAGGTTTGTACTAATACTAGGAAAAAAAACTGCCCAAAATGATTTGCAAATAGTTGCATTTCAACTGTCAGACATTTTGATTAGCAACACAGGAACTCCTGAAAATTGGAGTTCTGGCTCTGTAAGCTCTCTGGGCCTTGCAATCGAAGACCGGAGACTAACAAAAGATAAATTGCAAAATTTTAGTGCGATAAGTTATAATGACATAAAAAGTCTGTTGAAGATTCAAAATTTTGATTTTAATCTTAATTTAAGCTACCTAAACGAGAGTCAGGTATTTTTCGTAGGAGCAGATGACATTTCTGCTAAAAGTCTTGTAAGAATAAGAAGATTGGTATGGTACAATGGGACAACAACACAACTCAAAATCTCACTTTGGAAATAAGGCTATAGTCTTCACTCTAGATGCACTTGTTGCCTTCATGTTTGTTATAATTTTACTTACGTTTGCTAATTTTTATTTTTATAGAATAGAAGAATCTACTCCAAGTAATTTACAGACAATAAAAACTGGTAGCGATGTAATGATGATGCTTTACTATAATGGCACATTCAACTACTATGATGCCGATCTTATTAACAAAGACAAGAATTTTTTATTGCCAAAAGTTTATGTAATGAAAATCAGCATAAAAACACTTAATAACCCATTGCCAATTGAGACTAGCGAGGGTATTCCAAGTGATGGGAGATTTGTCGCTAGTGGAAGAATTGCAATTGCAATAGAAGACAGTACTGTTCTTCCGAATAAAATGAGGGCTGCTGTTGGGAGGTACTGGATTTGGGGGAAGTAAAGGGCCAATTCTTAATTCTGGGATTTTCAATATTGGGAATGGCGTTAATAGGATTGGCAATTTTAGTAATATTCATTTCTAAAGAAAGCGCATCCCAGGTTACTCTATTAGGCAGTTTAGAAAGATTAAATAATCTTGATTCTTCAATACAAAAATCATTAAGGGACATATTTTATGCAAATGCAAACATTAAAATATCAGGAAATAAAACACAAGTTGTTTTTACAGAGAATATAAGCAACAGCCAATTTTTTAGTTATAACATAAGCCTTTTTAATTTAACAACACATATACGTAGTGAATTTCCAAATATCCCAATATACTTTAACCTTACAAACGGTATATTAGACGCTCCTCGTGAGCTTCATTTAATGATACTTCCTAATTTAATAGACTACCATCATGATTTTGCTAACAAAAAAATTAAAATTTTACCGCAGGCATTGAATGTTAATGGCTATCATTTTATTATTAATATCACCAATCCTGCAGTTTCAACAGTTAATTGTGAGGGAACAATAACGCCTGGAAATTTTTATTTTAGGATAGAAGCATACTCGCCAGATGGAATTAATTCATGCGAAAAACTCCATTCAATAGACCCGAAAAAAACAAGTACGATAGACATAGTAGGCAGCCCAAACCCCAAAGTTTCTATAAATATAGACAATCCTGCATTTGTAACAATAACAAACAATGATGTCTATAATATAACAGTAACAAGCGAAATAATCTTAAATAACACCTTTAATAAAGGCTCTATAAAAGTTACACAAAATTCTTACACAATTGATTTCATAAGCGAATTTGGTCTATATAGTTCACAAGGAACTCTTCTTCAAAAGTATAGGACTAGTCTAGGATTGTATAAGACCAGAACTGTTACTCTGTATAATAAATTAATAAACTCAGAAACTGTGCTAGATGAAGTAGATGAAGGTGATAAATAAACTTAAGCAAATTACTAACTTACTAACCACCAATTAATTAATACAACAATTAATAAATTATTTAAAAAAGTAACTATACAATGAAAAAGAGGCTGAAAATTTCTAAGCACAAAAAGAAACTATTACATAAAAAACATAAGCACAAAATAAATTTTTATTTGCCTGAAACAGAAAATATTAGTTTTCAAGGTGCCGATAAAACAGCCCAGCCCCAAATACCTCAAATACCAGCAATGAAAATACCATTTCTGGAAGAAAAAAGAACCCCTATTGAAGAAAAGTCAAAAACTAAAATAAAACAATTTCAAAACTTAGAACAAAAGCCTTTTTCTAATGTTTCTGGTGTTGCAAACCAAGAAAAACCAAAGCATAAAATAAGCATAAAAACAATCATATTTGAGATTTTTTTCTGGAGCGGCTTGTTGTTAACAATATATGGGATTTTAACAAAGTTAAAATCGCTTCTACTTCCAATAATCGGAATAGGGCTGATGATTTTGGGATTACTTTTATTTGCAATACCCTCAAAAAAGCAACGAGCAGCAAAAAAAGAGGAGCAGCAAAAAATACCAATAGAAAAAAAATTGCCAGAAACTAAAACAAAACCAGGCACTCAAAAAGAATCTCCCTCTTTAACACAATTAGAGCCTATTAAGCCCATTAAGAAAGACATTAAATCTCAAAAATCTGCAACTCAAGCTAGAATATCTGTAAAAGCAGAGCTAGCGCCTGAAGAAGTTTTAGCCTCAAAAGAAGCAAAAAAGAACCTCACAAAGAAGTTCATAACAACCATAGCCATAATAGTTGTAATGGGCACTCTTTTAATAGTTCTAAATAAGTTCAATTTATTAAGAAATATCTATGGAATCTCTGTTATAGTCATAGTACTAGCTATCATATTAATAGCTCTTATCCAGAACAAAAGGAAATACAAGCAAAAAACGAAAATGGGCATAGTCTCAAATCCAAGTCCAGAAATAGAAGTTGCAATCAAAAAATTAAATCCTGATGAAACAGAAATTGACTTATTTTTGGACTACATAAAGAATAAGAAAAGTGTATTAATTACTACGATAGCGAGGGAGTTCGGATTCAGCATAGAAAAAGTGGAGGAATTTGCTAAAATACTAGAAAAGAATGATTTAATAAAAATTTATTATCCAGTATTCGGGCCTCCGTCATTAAAATACCTAGAAAAAATAAAAAAAGAGGAAAATAATGCCAAGCAAGATTAGTGCAGACAAAGTTAAATTAGATGTCCAAATAAAGGGTGGTATAGGCTCTATAAAAAACTATTACTTATTACTGCCAGATATAAGGCCTGCAACTCTTGCATTGCTAAATGAAATAAAAGATGAATTAATTGTAGAAGTGCAAGTCACGGGAAAAGAAATTCTAGACCCAACAGTAATAGACAAGCTTAAGGAGAGATTTGCCAAGATTGCTTCCATAATTCTTGAGAAAAAACTGCCATTAACCAAGCCTGAAACCAACAGCATCCTTGTAAATAAATTAGTCCGTGATATGCTTGGCTTGGGAGACATAGAATTTCTTTTAAACGATACCTGGATTGAAGAGATTGTAATAAATAGCGCTATCGAACCCGTAAGAATTTATCATAAAAAATATGGCTGGCTCGAAACAAACATATTTATCCCGACAGAATCCCAAATTCTAAACTATTCCAATATAATAGCAAGAAGGGTAGGTCGTCAGATTACAGCATTGAATCCGTTATTAGACGCGCATTTAGTCACAGGAGACAGAGCAAATGCCGTCCTCTATCCTATAGCATCAAAAGGTCATACAATAACAATCAGAAAATTCGCCCGTGACCCTTGGACAGTCACTGATTTCATTGAGAACCAAACTGTAAACAGTGAAATAATGAGCATCATATGGCTAGGCATGCAATATGAAATGAACATTCTAGTAAGCGGAGGCACTGCTTCCGGAAAAACCTCGTTGCTTAATGTGATGCTCCCATTTATTCCCCCTAACCAAAGAATTATTACAATTGAGGACACTCGTGAATTAGAATTGCCTGTTTATTTATACTGGGTTCCATTAGTCACAAGACTTCCTAATCCAGAAGGGAAGGGTGAAATCACGATGTTAGATCTTCTAATAAATTCATTAAGAATGAGGCCAGACAGAATTATTCTAGGAGAAATCAGAAGAAAAAGAGATGCAGAAGTCCTATTTGAAAGCATGCATACCGGTCATAGTGTATATGGAACAGTTCACGCTAATACAGTTGGAGAAACAATCCAAAGATTAATAAATCCACCAATTGAAGTTGCAGAAAATCTATTACAAGCTGTACATCTAAATGTTGTAATGTTCAGGGACAGAAGGCGCGGAATAAGAAGAGTCTTCCAGGTGGGTGAGTTCCTTGCTTCTGAAGAGGAAGGCAACGTAAGGGTAAGGCCCAATATAATCTATAGATGGAAGCCGGGCGTCGATAAAATAGTTCAGCATGGAACAAGCACAAAATTCTTTGAAGAAGTCAACAGGCATACTGGACTTAGCGATTCAGAAATTCAAAGCGATTTAAGAGACAAGCAAAAAATCTTGGATTGGATGGTAAAAAACAAAGTTCGTCAAGTCAATGATGTTGGAAAGGTGATGAAGGACTACTACATAGAACCAGAGATTGTATTGAAAGTCATAAACAAAAACAGTGATCCAAAAGAGCTGCTTAAAAATGATTAAGATTCCTTACGCCGTTGTTCCGGCCCAAGTTCTATTGAGATGGGCCAAAAAAATTGGAGGCATTACAGAGAAACTAAGACTTATATTTCCAAAATTAAGCCTTGACCTAAAGTACAGTGAATCTGAAGTTTCTGATCGCGACTATCTAGGCATGTGTTTAATAGCATCTGGAATTATTTTTGTCTTCTTTTTTTTACTGGTTTTTTTGTTACTGACAAGGCTGCAATTAAAAGGATTTTTTGTATATGCTTTAATTGCGTCTTTAGTAATAACATTATTTATTTTTATTCAGCAGATTTCCTATCCCAGGCTCTTTGTGTCCAGAAGGGTGAGAAGCATCGAGCAAAATTTGATGCCCGCCTTGCAAAATATCCTCATTCAAATAAATTCTGGAGTTCCTTTATTTGACACCCTAGTCAACATAAGCTTTGGTGGCTATGGGGAAATTTCAAACGAATTTAAAAGAGGCGTCAAGAGGATTGCTGCAGGTGAAGATGAAATTACAGCCTTAGAAGACCTCGCAAAAAAAAATTCTAGTGTATTCTTCAGAAGAAGCATATGGCAGCTAGTCAATGGAATGAAAGCGGGCAGCGACATAAGCAATGTAATAAAAAACATAACAGAAAACCTTGGTGAAGAGCAATTGATAGGAATCCAAAGATACGGTTCCCAATTGAATCCATTGGCAATGTTTTATATGTTGTTTGCAGTAATAATGCCGTCTTTAGGAATAACATTCATCATAGTTCTGAGCAGTTTTATTTCTTTGGGTGAAAGTGTAACAAAATCAGTGCTATATGGCTTGACTACTGTTGTAATATTTTTCCAAATAATGTTTATGGGGATGATTAAGGCCAGGAGACCTAACTTAATGCAGTAAAATGTACAAGATATTTACAAAAATAATACCAAAAAGATTCAGAGAAGAATATGTTGATTTGTTAAAGTACAGTAATATCAAGATAGATGCTGAAACCCTTCTGGGATTTTTGATTTTCTTTGGGTTTGGCCTAGGCCTGGGACTGGCATTTTTCCCTGCCTTTGTTTACAAAATAAATTACTTCCTTTCTGCATTTACAATATTCATAGCACTAGAAATTTTGATATTTACATGGCTTAATTTAAAAGCAGATAAAAAATCTAGATTTGTAGAAAATATATTGCCAGACTTCTTGCAATTAATGAGCAGTAACTTAAGAGCTGGAATGACAACTGACAGAGCCTTATTATTAAGCGCAAGAGAAGAATTTGGGCCATTTCAAGAGGAAATAAACAGGCTTGGAAAAGAAATTAGCACAGGCAAGGAAATAGATAAAGCCTTGATAGATCTAAGCCATAGAATAAAAAGTGACAAGCTTGAAAAGACAGTTCTATTACTGGTTAATGGAATTAGAAGCGGCGGTGAACTAGCAGATTTATTGGATCAAACAGCCAGCAATTTAATGTCCCAAAAGGTTGTTGAAGAAAAAGTAAGATCTAATGTTTTATTGTATGTAATATTTATCTTTGTGGCAATTTGTTTCGGAGCGCCTTTGTTATTTGGGTTAAGCACATACCTAGTTGAAGTCTTTGCCAAAAACCTTGCGAGTGTTGAATTGCCCGCTGATGTCTCGGCTGCCCAATTACCATTTGCAATAACTAAGATAAGCATTTCCATCTCTTTCATAAAAAATTATGCCATAT
>JACPNH010000027.1 GCA_016185565.1 Candidatus Woesearchaeota archaeon
CAGATACTATAGGAAGTAATTCGATGCTTGCGGATGCTGAAATTATCGCATTGACTGAAGACATATTTCAAAAGCTGATAGGACTAAAATTTGAAATAAGAATTAATAACAGGAAGCTATTAAATGGAATTCTCGAATATATAGGCATTAAAGAAAAGGACTTTAATTCTATTGTTGTAACAATAGACAAAATATCAAAAATAACTGAGTCTGAAGTAAGGCAAGAATTAAGAAAAAAGAAATTACAAGACAAGAAAATAAATGAGCTATTCAAAATTTTAAAGACTAAAGGGACTAATGAAGATATTTTAATAGAATTAAAAACTAAAATAAACAATAACAGTGCCAACCAAGGAATAGAGGAATTAGAGGAAGTATTTAGTTATCTTAATTTAATGCAAGTAAAGAATTTTAAATTAGATGTTTCTTTAGCTCGCGGCTTAAATTATTATACAAGCATAGTGTTTGAAGCTTATTTAATTGATAGTAAAATAAAAAACAGCGTAGCCGCCGGTGGCCGCTATGATAATATGATAGGCAATTTTATGGAATCAAAAACTCAAATTCCTGCTGTTGGTATAAGTTTTGGCTTGGATGTAATAGCAGAGGCAATTTATGATGAAAAAAATATCAAAAAAACATTGACTAGAGTTTATATTATCCCAATAAAAACATTAAACCAGCCATTGGCTTTATTAAAAAAGCTAAGGGAAAATAAAATTAATTCTGATATTGATTTGAATGAACGTGGGATTAGTAAGAATTTGGATTATGCCGACAAGTATGGAATCCCATACGTAGTAATAATAGGCCAAGAAGAATTAAAGCAGAGCAAATTCAAGCTACGCGACATGAAATCTGGGCAAGAGTTAATGCTTACAGAAATAGAGTTAATCGAGAAACTGAAGTAAATTTCTTTATATAAAAATAATTAACTAAGTCAATCTTTTCTTTATATAGTTGAAAAAGGCCTGTACAAAAACAATAAGAGCCAAATTACTAACCCAAGAACTCCTATTATCAAAGATGTTATTGCCAAGCCTTTATTTCTGTCTTTTTTCATAGAAACTGAAGCAAATATAATCCCCAGTAAACTTAGGGCCCATCCAAAATTCAATATCCAAGAAAACACAAACCCAAGCAGGCTGAACAAGAATGCTGCTACGCTCAAAGCAGGAGTTTTATCCTGCCTTAATCCTCGGACTTGTTTGGCTTCTGCTTTTGCTACTGGCTTAGTTTGTTTTTTTGCTTTCTTCTTTGCCATCTTACTTTTCCTTAAACTCTAGTTGTATGCCCCCCACTAATTTCGCTAATGTGTTGTATAAAGATGCTATAATTATGCCACCTAAAAATCCGTATATTAAGCCAACAACAGGCCCAAATACTAGTGCTAAAGAACCTATAGGAGTTATTTTTTCAGTGCTTAAATCTTGTGAGAATGCATTTGGATCTATTTTTTCAACTGTAAAAATTATTATTCCATAAAGCAAGCCCAATATCAATCCGATTAGACCCTGGATCTTAGCCAAACTTAGAATACCCATCTTTTCTAGTGTTTTCATCAGAAAATATATTTAAAAGGATTATATTTAAACTTTTCTTTTTTAAAATTTGTTGAATCTTCGCTTAACCATGAAATAATAAGTTAGAGCTCCAACAAAATAAGTGAAGGCTATTAGCAAAAACCATTCTAGCATTAATTTTTTGTGCTTGAATTTATGATGTATGCAATCAGCTAGCATCCAGAACCAGAATATTGTGGCTATAAATACAAAAACGAAACTTATTATTAAAATATTTATGTTTGTCATTTTAATATATTTATTTGAATCTCTCCAAATGGAATTTCTTGATTTAAGTCAATTTTTTCTTGGTTTGCAAGATGCAATAAAGGAATGAATGTGTATACCTTGTCTTCCTTTTTATTGCTAGGAACTAGCTCTGTAAAGGTTATCTTCCCTGTTTTTTTTGTTGTAAACAGATGCTTAATTTTATCATAGATTTCTTTTATTTTTTCTGTGATGTCAAATTTCTTTTCTGGGATCTTTATGTTTTCTGGGACTGACATTAATGCCATATTTCTTAAAGTGCGTCTTTTGTCAACTTCAAGTGCCTTTTCTAATGCGCTTATTAAATCGTTTAGAGAAACTTTTCTTTTTCTGGCCAATGGAGTTTTTACTGTAAGCCTTGGGTTTTCCATTAATTTGATGCGTTGGTTTTTTTCTTCGAATTCTTGCATTAATTCTAGGTCATCAAGTGGCTGGTTAAATAAAATAGAGTCAAATCTTGCAAGCCTTTCATCAAGTAGTTTTTCTGATTTTATTTTAAGCAAAATTGCAGATGCTAGAATAACTTTCCCCGAAATAAAGAAATTGGTTTCTTGAAATTTTTTTATAGTTTCAAGGTATCTTTGAGATAACAAGGAAATGTCGATGTCCCAAGGATCCATTTGTTCACTGTTCACTAGGTCGTATAGAATAGATTGCCATGTAATTTCATCCTTTTTAAGCAACATATCAAGAATTTGGTCTTGCATATAGCATAAAATTGGATTTTTATATATAAATATTCCTATGCTAATGTAACTACTTTAAAATGAAGTCAGCCGAAAACTTTATATACTAGTATTTTCTCGGACTGCTATCACCTCTTTTCCCCAGCAGAGTTCTTGCAAAAGAACTTTGCTAGGGTTTAAGATTCTAAAAATGACTGATGTTATATTAGAAAAAGTTAAGTAAAGTTTCTGAAATTCTAAAAATTAGTGTTAGTTGAATTTTTTAATGAGATATTTTAACTATAGCTAAACTTATATATTTATTGATGCTTATTTATATGTAACAGACATATAAGTTTAAGAATTAATTAGTAAAAACTTTTTGGGGGGAGTAATGTGAAGGGGAAAAAAAGGTATTCTATGGTGTTAGTAGTTTTAGTTGCTATGGCTGTAGTTATTAATTTTAACATCGCAATGGCAGCTAGTTCACATTATAGTACAAATGTTGTGCAAAGATTTTCTGATGGTTCAGTTGTACCAGGATCTTGGTCTAGGTTGGTAACAAATAATGCTGGAGCATCAATGACCTTGCATACAACAGAATTAACTCCTGGACATGCGGTTACAATTTGGTGGGTTATATTCAACAAACCTGAAAATTGTGAGCATGGAGAGGGCCCATATAGATGTGGAGCTGGAGACTTGCCTCCATTTGGTGGAGATGATTCTGCGATGACTTCAGTAGTATATGCTGCAGGTCATGTGATGGGACAAGGTAATGACAACTGGGCAGGTCATTTGTCTACAGGGGATACAAAAGGTGCTTTGTGGGGGCCAGGATTAGTAGATCCATTAAGTGCTGATGTACATTTAATAGTGCATGATCATGGACAAGCTTTGCCAGAGATGACAGATGATATGATACATAACTTTGGATTTTGCAATCCAGATTGTGTAGATTTGCAGTTTTCAGTGCATGAGCAATAAATTTTTTCTTCTTTTCTTTTTTTCACTATAAATTCTTATTTAGAAATGTGTTTTTGATGCCAATTTTTTCTGTTATTAACTTTATGATGATAGTGATGAGAGGTATTTTTATGGTAATTTCTGTTATCAAACATTCTTCTATGCTGATGCAAGAATGGCAGTCTTTCAAACTCTGGCGTTTTTAAGTGAGCTACTTTTATTAAAGGATCTTGAAGTATTCTTCTGAAATTATCATGGTCTTGCGGGGATATTAAAGATATTACTTTGCCCTCACTGCCAGCTCTTGCGGTTCTGCCTATTCTGTGTATATACTCCTTGGATGTTTTTGGTATGTCATAATTTATTATATGGCTCACATTTTTTATGTCTAGGCCACGAGCCGCAACATCACTTGCTACCAAGATATCGGTCTTTTTATTATGAAACATCTGTATAGCGTCTTTTCTTTTATTTTGTGAAAGACCTCCATGAAGCCTTTGAGATTGTATTCCTTGTTTGTATAAATTTCTTGATAATTGGTCAACCCTGTCTCTTGTCGCGCAGAATATTATCTTTAATCCTTTGTATTCTTTCTTAAGCAAACAAACCAATAATGAGAACTTGTCACGAGATTCTATATTGTAATAGTATTGCGTGAGTAGATTTTCTTCAACATAAGACTGGACTTTAATTCTTTGAGGGTTGTTCATGTAATGCTTTGCTATATCGTAAACATCCGAAGATATAGTTGCGCTAAACAATAAAGTTTGGCGTTGTTTTGGGGTTGTTGATATAATCCTTTTTACATCATCAATAAATGGTCAAGGATCCTGCCTGGAGTTCCTACTACAACATCGGCTTTGGGAATGTGATGAATTTGGGGGTTTATAGACACGCCCCCATAAATCGCTAGAATATTTATCTTTTTGTACTTTGAGAATTTCTTTAATTCATTTATCACTTGCTCACATAATTCACGAGTTGGAACCAATATAAGACATTGAAGTCCATGACCATGTACTATTTTTTCCAGCAATGGAAAACCAAACGCCACTGTCTTTCCTGATCCTGTCTTTGATTGGCCAATTACATCAAGACCCTGCTGTATCAGAGGGATAACCTTTGTTTGTATTTCCGTCCATTCGTTGAATCCCAATTCCTCTATTACTTTTGCAAGTTCTGGCCGTAATGTTACTTCATTAGCATTTTTCATTTTTTTGGTGTTTTATATTAAATCTGTTTTTTCTTATGTTATAAACTTATTTATTTTTAAAAGAAGCATATTTCAACCAATAAATTTATATTCTCAATAAATTTATATTCCAACATGGATAAAAGAGGTCAGTTTTATATTATATTGGCGATTATTTTTTCTTTATTGTTTTTTTCAATAGTAACTCCTCAAAATAAAGTGCAAGAAGCCATTCTACTAGAAGATTTTAACCAAATTTCTGGTAATTATGTAGAAGAATCCCCCAAAGTAGCTAATTATGGTATTTTTAAAGATAGGGAAATAAAACAATTGTTGTCAGAGTATACAGATGATTTCTTGGATTTTGCACAGAAAAGAAACCCCACATTAGAACTAATTTATATCTACAATAATGGAACCAATGTCACAGTAAAATCATATGCGAGTGAATCTGCTACAATTGAGTTTGGGCAAGAAACACAGACTTTATTTGGAGCGCAAGAAGAAACTATAAACAACATTAATTTGAATGTAGCTGGCAAGGATTTTACACAGCAGGTTCCGTTGCAGATTAAGAATTTTGGGGATGAATTTACTACAGCACAGTTTCCAAGCACAAAAAATGCGATATTAAATCTGGGGGGAGTTTTTCATAATTTTGACTTAAGCAATAAAGGGCCAGAACTTAATGTTCTGTTAAGGTCTAGGCAGGGCAGCATAGTCCAAATCTATAGGACTGGCAGCAGTAGAGAGTTTCCTGTGAAGGTATAAAATGAAAAAGGGTATATCGCCATTAATTTCATGGATTTTACTTGTGGCAATGGTGATTTCAGCAGGAGCTTTTATAACATTCTGGAGTACAAATTTCATAAAGAAGTTTAATCCCGAAAAAGGCCTTAAAGAAGATATTTATTGTGATAATGTCAATTTGAAAATATTAAATGCATGCAGAAAAGACCAGCATACCGTAGTTATTAATTTTTCAAATCAAGGCTCTTTTAATGTAACAAGCCTTACTCTGTATAGAGCGACTGAGCTGACAATAGCAGCATCTTGCCTAAAATTCTTAGACCCTAATCTAAAACCAGGAGGTGAACTTGAATATTATTTTAATGTCAATAACACACTAGACACTGGGGTAATTCAAGAATGCCCCCAGATTAATAATCCAGCTACTATAAAACCAGAAACACCGTATGTAAATGAAATATCTGTAATACCCTGGATTAAAATTGAAAATACGCCAATAGCCTGCACTGATAGGAAAATAAATGTTAATTCAGCAGCCGCAAATATGCTTTGCTCTGTTCCAGGACCTGCTTCGTTTACAATAAATGCGGATTTTCAAGCTTTTTATGATCACATAAGCAATCTGGGTTGCGACTTTCCATTGGACTTTTCATTTTCAGTAACAAATACTGGTGAAAGTGCAGGAACTGTTATACCTTCGTATAGAGTATTTGGCGGTCGGAGTTTTTCTATAGCACCTTCACAACAAAATTTAAACCCCGGAGAAACAAAAAGCTTTGCTCTTCAGGTAAATAGTTTTGATCCACTAGATCCTTTATGCTGCCAAATTGAAATATCCACTCCTGGAGCAATAGAAACTTCAAATAAAATAAGCTGCCCATGAGATTGTAACAAAAATTAAAAGAAGTTATCATTAATTAACTTTACACTTTCGTCTTTAGAAACATTTAAATATAATCATAAGCAAACTAATCTCAAAAAGAGGGTGAAGTTTTTGATAAAAACCAAAAAAGCTATATCTCCATTGATAGCAACAGTTCTTTTGATAGGATTTGCGATTGCTATAGCTATTTTAGTTTGGTTTTGGTACGGCAACATAATAAAAGAACAGGCTGAAAAAACTGGTGCTTCAGCATCAGGAAAGCTGGCCTGCGCCTCTGAAGTTAAGTACACTATAAAAAGTTCTTGCTATAATCAAAATGAAAATCAAATATTAATACAAATAGAAAATAAAGGCACTACTATAGATGATTTAAGAATCTCTGTTCAAGGGTCTTTAAATACAAAGATTATTTCTACCGGGACTGTAATATCTGCGACAGAGACAAAGCAAGTAAATGCGCCTTATAACACTGTAGAAATTGGAACATTGCAAAAAGTAACAATAATTCCAGTAGTAATAAGGGATAATGCTCCAACAGCATGCTCTGATAAAAAACAAGAGCTAAAAAATATAAAACCATGTTAGGATATACAGGGCTTTATGAGCTTAAAGAGGCATTGTGTAAAATTAAGCCTTTTTGGAGATAATTATTACACAAAAACAACATTTATTACACAACTCGTATTTTTACACAAAATAAGCCATTTTTATACAAGATCTAGATATTTCAAGGTTCAGATTCTATAATCAATTTATCTTTTTCTGGATGCAAATATGCCTTTTTACCATCTTTTAAGTTTAAATAATCTGCTAACTTTTTTGGTATTCTTACAGCTAATGAATTACCAGTCTTTGTTATCTTGGTTGTAGCACCTAAATCCCATAAACCTTTTTTTCTTGCTATCTTTTCTATTTCTTTTGTTGTAATAGAATCAGTAAATGATTCATTACAACCACTACAAATTTCAGCTGGAAATTCTCCTAAATAAAATCCAAACATATACTCTTTTATAATTTCCTTTTTCAATATTCCTTTTTCACATATGGGACATTTCATTTTTTCCACCTCGGTTTTACTGTTATTACAAAATGATTATCCAGTATTTTCTTAGTTACCACAATGAAGTGTCTATAATGATATAATATTTTGTTCGGTTTTTGTAACTCCTTTTTTCCTGCTTTAATAGCCATTTCTACTTCGTTTACAGATATGCCTCTTTCTACCATTTGATATCTAGCATGTTTACTGTATTTTATCAAATGTAATCACCTGTAATTACAATAATTATATCATATATAAATATTTCGGTTTTTGAGGTTTTGTGAAAAATTAACTAATATTTTTACACGAGATGGTAGATTATTACACAAGAAATGTATTTGTTACACAAAACACATTTTTACACAAAGCTTCTTAAAGAGAAAAGTTTATATAGAAAATATAAAACTTAATATCTCATAAAAAGGAGGTGTATAAGTTGAGGTTTAATAAAAGTGGTATTTCACCTTTGATCGCTACTGTTCTACTTATTGGATTTACTATTGTGCTGGCAGCATTGGTTTTTAGGTGGGGTGGCTTATTGTTTAAAGAAACTACCCAAACAACAGGCTGTGAATCTCAAGGAAGAATTGCTTGCACATCGAGCGTAGAGCTAAGCTTGGGGGCAGTTACTTATGATGATACTACAAGTTCTGAAAAAATCACCCAGTTAATTGTTGCCAATGAAGTTTCCTCGAAACAGATAACTAGTTTTAATGTGCAAGTAGAACAAACTACAGGTTTTGTAAAGACAGTACCCTTGCTAGAAACATTAGCTCCTGGCGAGAGT
Source organism: Candidatus Woesearchaeota archaeon (assembly GCA_016185565.1). Lineage (GTDB taxonomy): Archaea > Nanobdellota > Nanobdellia > SCGC-AAA011-G17 > JAGVZF01 > JACPNH01. The sequence goes on from JACPNH010000027.1 coordinate 8,115, forward strand.
AAAGACTTGGGAAGTTCATTAAGCGCAAAGAAAGATTTTTATGGCATAACTCGGGCAAGTATAAAGGCTATTCATGTCATACCATCAATAACTCAAACAACATCTGATGGAAGCACATGCAATGTGATATGCTTAGAACAAAAGACAAGCGTATTGGCCGCTCAAATACAGTAATACAATTTTTATTTTTTATTCTAATATGAATAACAAAGCAGATATATGGATTTCAGCAGTTCTATACCTAGGATTAGGGGTTATAATTCTTACTTTAATACTTGCAGTGGGGGTGCCGGTTGTAAATAAAATTCGCGACAAGAATATAGCCATAGATACTGAAAACTTAATGCTTTCCTTAGACAATCAAATCAGGGCCGTTTATTCAGAAGGGCCTGGCTCAAAAAGACCCTTTAAATTTGAGATCAGGAAGGGAAATTTTGTGGTAAATGAAAATGATGAAACAATAAACTGGAATTTTGAAACCACAGCATTATTATCACAGCCAGGCGCAACAGTAGAAAAGGGTAATATGGTTTTATTAACTCAAGAGACAAGCAAACAAGGAACATATATTTCTAGTTTTCAGCTTAATTATTCTGGAATTCTAAACATTAAATTGCAGGGAAGCAATGGCGAGTTTACAGGAGCTAATGCACTATTAGTTAGTAACTCGGGAGCTACAGGGACTTCATTGCCTACAATAGAGATTACACCCATCTAATGATTAGCAAAACTTATATAAAGTATATAAATTTATTTTATTGTATTAAAAATGGTAAAAAAAGAGGCATCTTCTATAGCAGAAAAACCAACATTCAGCATAGACACCAACATTCAGATACCAGTTTTTCCTGAAATAGACAAAGAAAAAATCAACATTAGATATCCTCTAATAGCACCGTATGCATACGCCCATATATTCTGGGATAATGAAAACAAGGAATTAGTCTATTTTGTAGAAGAGCCTGTGCTTAATCAAGAGCAAAAAAGAATTCTCGAAATACTGGAAGATGGCATTAAGGAATTGATTAACATAAGTTTTATTTCTGTAAAATCGCAAGAAGCCGTTATAGAATACCTAGAAAAAAATCTTAGAGTTTTGCTAGATGAATTAAGAATCGAACTTTCTAGGGAATCTTACTTAAAAATTATGTACTATATATACAGAGATTTTGTTGGCTTTAATGATATAGAGCCTTTATTGAATGATTATTTCATTGAGGACATAGAATGCAATGGAGTTAACTACCCAATTTATGTTGTTCACAGAAGATATCGCAATATGAGGACTAACATAATATACACAGACATAGAAGAATTGACTTCCTTTGTTGAAAAACTTGCCCAGAAAGCTGGGCAATATATTTCTTATGCAAATCCTTTACTGGATGCAGCTTTGCCTGACGGTTCTAGATTAAATGCTAGTTTTACATCTGATGTTTCTTCCAGAGGGCCGGCATTCACAATTCGTAAGTTTACAAAAGTACCTTGGACTCCAACAAAATTAATACAAATGAGAACGGCAACCCCACAAATATTTGCTTATTTATGGTTGCTTATAGAATACGGGATGAATATCATGGTAATCGGAGGAACAGGATCTGGAAAAACAACTCTGCTTAATGCATTAACATTTTTTATTCCACCGCAGGCAAGAATTGTATCCATTGAAGACACAAGAGAACTGGCATTAGAACACGAAAATTGGTTGCCGTCAGTTGCAAGAGAAGGTGTTGGTCTGGCAAATTTAGTTGGCCAGAAATATGGAGAGGTTTCTTTATTTGACTTATTAAAGGAAAGCTTCAGACAAAATCCTGACTATGTAATTGTGGGGGAGGTAAGAGGGAAAGAGGCTTATGTTTTGTTCCAAGGTATGTCAGCTGGGCACGCCTCGTTCGGTACAATGCATGCAAATTCCGTTGATACTATGATCAGAAGGCTTCAAACCCCTCCCATAAGTTTGTCTGCATCATTGGTAGAGGCAATGGACGTTGTTTTAGTTATGGCTCATGGAAAAATAAAGGGCGAAGAAGCTAGAAGAATAAGGGAAGTTGATGAGATTGTAAAGGTGGAGGAAAATGGAAATTTTAAAGTAAATATCCCATTTGTATGGGATCCTACAAAGGATGTTTACAGATTTAACAGCGAGAGTTACGCTTTTAATAAAATCATAATAAGAACAGGAATTTCCTTACAAGATTTAAGAAGGGAATTTGAAATAAGAACACAGCTTTTAATTAACTTGTATAATAATGGAATTTTTGATCCAAAATCATTAAGAGCTGCAGTGAATGAGTACTATAAAGACCCCATAGCCATAATAAGAAAATTAAAGCTTATAAAAAGTTAATAATCTAAAATGCAAATACAAGTAAAAAAAAATTTAAGCAATAATCTTTTACAAAAAGAAGTTCATAAGAGTAATTTTAAACTAAATGAGTTAGACAAAAGGGTACTAAATAAATTTATAAGAAGAAAGCACAAAGTTAAAACAGAAAGAAATATTGAAGAAAAAAAATTTTCTGTATACGGATCTAATTTTTATGCAAAGGTATCAAATCAAGTAATGGGCAATTTAACATTTTATCTGACAAATAAATACCCCGATTTTTTTAGTAAACTATACAGGGATTTAAGACTAGCAAATGTAAAATTATTCTCTATGACTTATGTAAGTATAATTTTATTTTCTACCCTGATATCATTTCCTATTTTAACATTGATTTCATTAATTTTCTTATCGTTTCCGCTTTCTATATTATTAGGATTTTTTTCTGCCATAGCAACATTTTTTGTGGCGTATTACTATCCAAGGACTTTAGCAAGTGAAAGGAGTAAGAAGATAAAATATGACTTAGTATTTGCCATTGTCCATATGGCGGCTATTGCAGAATCTGGAGCAAAGCCAATAGCAATGTTTAGGCTTTTGCTTGAATCAAAAGAATATAAATACCTGGATATAGAGTTAAAAAGGATACTTAATTATGTGAACTTGTTTGGTTATAGTTTAAGCACTGCATTAAAAGCAGTTGCAAACACTAGTCCGTCTTATGAGCTTAAGGAATTATTAAATGGCGTAGTTTCAACTATTGAAACAGGAGGTGATTTGAAGAGTTATTTAAAGGACAAGGCAAATGACACTTTAATTCAGTATAGACTAGACCAAGAAAAATATAGCGCTAGATTGAACACATATTCTGATATCTATACAGGAATTTTAATTGCAGCTCCCCTATTGTTTTTAGTAACACTAGCAATACTAGAAAAAGTCTCTCCTAAAATTGGAAATTTAAGTATCGCAACAGTGGCAGCGGTTGGAACGTATTTATTCATACCATTAATTAATGTTTTATTTTTAATATTTTTGAATTTAACAAAATCAGAGCTTTAAAATGGAGATTAAAACCAGGCATTACATTGCACTTGCAGCAGGATTTTTTATAATTCTTGCTGACTTTTTACTATTCTTTGGAAAGCCCTCAAGATTTTTCGAGCCTTTGATTGCTGTTGGAGTTGTAGTTGCAGCGTCTCAATTTTGGATAGACTTCTTAAGGGAGAATAATAGGCAAAAGGAAATAGAAATAAAATTTCTTGAATTTGTCAGGGCTTTGGTTGAAACTGTCAAATCCGGAATTCCAATACCCAAAGCAATTATGCAAGTCTCGAGGGCTGATTATGGAAGTCTAACTCCTTATGTAAGAAAATTGGCGCATCATATAGAATGGGGGATGCCATTGAGAGAATCATTGAAGATATTTGCAGAAACTACTGAAAATAAAGTGATTTTAAGAAGTGTTGCTATTGTGATAGAAGCAGAACGTTCTGGAGGTAATATAGACGAGGTATTAAGGGCTGTTTCAAATTCTGTCGCACAAATTAAAAAGATTAAAGATGAGAGAAGAACTGATACATATTCGCAGATGGTACAGGGGTATTTCATATTTTTCATTTTTATAGCAATAATGCTAATAACTCAGATTTATTTATTGCCGCAGTTAGGGGATATCACCCTTACAGTCTCTTCTGGATTAGGGGGGGTGTTTAGTGGGAATATAGAATCCATTTCTGGCTCAGAAACTCCTGCTAAACAGATATTAAATTTTGAAAATATATTCCTAGGGCTGATTCTGATACAGGGGTTTTTTGCCGGCATTATGATCGGGAAATTTGCAGAAGGCAACGCTAAAATGGGATTAAGGCACAGTGCTGTTTTAGTCGTTGTTTCTTATTTAGTTATTACATTTTTCAGGGGTGGCTAAAAATAAATGAAAAAGGGTTTTAGCTATGTTGATGTTTCAATAAGTGTGGGTATTTTTTTAGTTGCATTAATTATTGCATTTGTACTAATTAAGCCAGCTATTAAGCAAGAAAACATTAGCACGATATTATTGCCTGTAGTTAGATATGGATTTGAGAATGCAACATTTTGGACTATATATAGGCATCCAATTTTTTTAAGCTCTTCATACAACAGCCAAGCAACTTATGAAATAGAGGTGCCCTTTAATTACAACAGTAAAAATGTTAACTTGACTGACATTAATATGGATTATATTCCATTTTCTTATGAGTCAGGAACATCACAAAGGCCAACCTTTAATGTTTCTATTTTAGCTTTAATAATAAGCAGCTCAAAAACAACATATTACTTATTGTACTCAGATGATTATAATTATGAATATCAAACTTCTATATTTCAGTCTGATGTTTCATATACGCTATACACTTACAACTTTGGTGTGAGAGAAGAGATCAAAGGAATTTCTACTGACAAGTTCAAGAAATTGTCAAGCTATGAAGATTTAAAAAAACAATTTAAATTTCCTAGCAATAATGACTTTTCAATAAGTTTGTATGACACTTTAAACAGGAATTTGATATTAAGCTATAGCTATGCAACCCCAGCAAAAGATAAAGCTGTGTATTCATTGCAGTATACTTCATTTATATTATATGAAAACTCAACCAGAATGCCAGTGTTGGTAGCAATAAATGTGTGGTAAAATGAATAAAAAAGACAAAAAAGCATACATAAAAACCTTAGAGGCTATTGTAGCAATTTTGCTAATATATTTATTTATAGCCTATTTGCTTAAAGACAATAAACCAAAACAAGCGACTGCCCCAATAGACATAAAATTAACCCAAGAATCAATATTGAAAGAAATACAGAGTTCAAATTACTACAGAAATTGTGTTTTGATTAATAACAGCACTTGTGTTAATGATTTAATAAACTCAACTATAGCAAATAAATACAACTATGCATTTTCCTTATGCACAAAAAGCCAATGCTATATCCCGATAACACCAGCAAAAGATGTGTATTTAAGCTCTGTTATTATTTCTGCTAACATAACAGATTATAGCACAACCTCCATAAACTTGTATGTTTGGCGTAAAATTTAGCAACTTTTAAATAGCTTTTTAATATTTTGTTTTTGTATTTATTATTATGGTATTAGTTTTAACACACAAGATTTTAGAAGGAGCCAGATTAAAAAATAAAAACGGCACAGAAACTTTAGATGTAATTGTAAAAGGCATAGACTCAGAACAAAAAAAGATAAATTTGGTTGTAAAAGAAGCCGATAAAAGCAATTATCTTGAATTTGAATTAGGACTTGGTGAAGAATTTAGAATATTGAGCGATGACGAAATATCTCAACATTTTGAGTTTCCTTCTTGTTTTCATAATGTTGCAATAGGCATTTCACATGGAAGATATCGTAGCGGCTATAAAGCAAAATTATACTATGATGCACCAAAAAAATGAAATACTAATTGGAAGGGCATTTTTTTCAGAAGATAATAAATTTATAGATTATTTAGTACTGAAAGATGAGGATAAAAAGCTATATAAAAAACAATCGGTAAAATAATATGGAGCTGATGCATAGGCTTAATGAAGGGTCTAGGCTAATAAATTACAATGCAAACAACAGCCTAGACTTGATTGTGAAAGAAATATGCAGAGATGAAAAAACAGGGCTTTTTCATGTTTTAGTAAGAATACAACACTCATTTTCTAATTTAGGAGCTTATTTTGACAAATTTCTCACAAATGAAAGACCAATAAAAGATATTTCAATGCTTGATGGAACATTTTTGGGGATATGGGTTGGGGTCTATATAAGTAACCACTATAGGTATAATAGACACAACGTTTTACTTTATTATAGGAAAAAGAATCCAGTGACAATAAAGCCAGCAATATTTGATGAGGATAACAAATTTGTTAATTATATTAGAGCAAAGGATAGACTAAAAAAATAAATAACAAATAACAAGCTTTGCACAAATAACAACAAAGTTTATAAATTACGATTTTTTTATATTCTTATGAAAGTAGCCATATTATTTTCTGGGGGTAAAGACAGCACCTTTGCTATTCAGCATGCTCTAGAAAAGAAATGGGAAGTAGAATATCTTTTGTCTATTAAGCCAACTAGAACAGATTGTTTTTTGTTTCATTATGCTACAGTAGAACACACTTCAAAAATAGCACAAATTATAGGATTGAAGCATTATTTATTGAGTTGTGATTTTGCAGATTCAAAGAGAGAATCAAATTTAATAAGGGATTTTGTTTTAGAGCATAAAGTTGAAGCACTAGTTCTTGGAGGAACAGGCTTGCAGATAACTCAGATTAAAAGTTTGCAGGATGCATTGCACGCTTATGGGATTGAGGTATTTGCTGCACATGCTGAATTCGACCATGATAAAATTATGGAAGATATGCTAGAACAAGGATATAAAATTGTGATAACACAAGTTGCAACTGATGGCGGCGGTAAATGGCTAGGAAAAGAAATAACAAAAGAAAACTTTAATGAGTTAAAAGCAGACTCACTAAAATATGGATTTCACATAGGCTTTGAGGGGGGCTATATGGACACGTTTGTGTTAGACGCTCCTATATTTAATAAAAAACTTAACATTGTAAAATCCAGAAAGGTAATGGAAGATAAATATTCGGGGCATTTAATTATAGAAGAGTTAACTACTACAGATAAAATAAGACTGGAAAAGGGATAGATTTAAATAAAAAATTAATTCTTAGCATATTACCATGATGAAGTTTAAGTATCTTGAAGATGTTGCCATTGCAGATATTGCATTTGAGGCTTATGGAAAGGACTTAAATGAATTATTTGAAAATTGTGCTCTCGCCCTTTCAGACTGTATGGTAAATTCAAAGGAAATAAAAATTAAAGCTAAAAAAGAGATAAAACTTAAATCTGAAAAATTAGAAGGTTTACTTTACGATTTCTTGTCGGAAATTATCTTTATTAAAGACACCGATGGAATTCTTTTTTCAAAGTATAAAATAACAATAAGAGCGAATAACGGCTTTGAACTAAATGCAATCTGTCAAGGAGATAAAATAGATTATGAAAAATTTGAATTGAGAAATGATGTTAAGGCTGTAACGATGCACATGTTCGAGATAAAGAAAATTGGAAAAAATTATAAGGCTACTGTGGTTGTTGATATATAGATTTTTATCTTATAGCAATAATAATTATCATAATTGTGATAATATTTTTATGATAATATTTTAATTTTCCATTTAACTCAAATAAAAAGTTTCTAGATCTTCATAAATCGGTCCAGAACTTGTTAACGTACTTTTTTTAAGAACAAAGCTTTTAACTTCAAAACTTCCAAAATTAATATCTCGGTTTTGTTTTATGAAATCCCTTATCTTGTCTATATTTTTACTTGATTTAATTCTTGTTATAGTTAAATGGACACTAAAATCTTTATCATTTTTCTGGTTTATTTGCTTGCATATAGCGTCGTTTAAGTAGATTAACTCATTAGAATTAGAACCTATCCATACTACATTTATCCTGTTTAAATTAGGAAATGCGCCAAGACCTTTAAGCTCAACTGTAAATTTGTTGAATTTTAATATAAATAGTCTTTCTTTTATTTCTTTTATCCTATCATCAGTTTTTTCGCCCAGAAACAACAAGGTTACGTGAATATTTTTCTTGAATGGATAAGTTGCATCTATATCTAATTTTTTCAAATCATTTTGTGTATTTACTATTTTATCTTTTATTTCTCTTGGAATTTCTATTGAAATAAATGTCCTCATTAGCATTATTGATTTTGTTTATTTATTAAAGCTTTCTGTGCTCACTTCTCACTTCCCAAGCTTGCGCGACAGCTTTATAAATAAAAAATCATAAGACCTTACAATGAATATAATTTATACTTTACATGCTTTAGAACAGATAAAAGAACGAAAAATAAGTAGAGTATGGATAGAAGAAACAATAAAATTCCCAGATAAAACAAATCATTTCGGAAACAAGTGTTATGTTATAAAAAAACTTAATGGAAAAACTATAAAGGTCGTCTATCTAAAGCAAACATATATAAAGGTAATAACTTGTTATTTTATAAAATGAAAATAAGCTATGATCCAGAAGCGGATGCGATGTATATTACTTTAAGGCAAGGCAAAATTGATCATACTAAAGAAATAGATGATAATACTATTATTGATTTTGATAAATCAGGCAAAGTCCTAGGTATAGAGATACTATTTGTAAAAGAAAGAAATCCAGACTTGCTGAAAGAAATCCAGGTAAAAAATCTAATTAAGGCATAGATTTAGGATCGCTTCTCACTTCCCAAGCTTGCGCGACAGATTTATAAATTAATTTAACTCTAAACAAGCAATGAACAATCACATCATTTCTGTCTCTTCATTATTAACTCATGGATATTGCGAATATAAGTATTATTTGCAATATGTAATAAAAGTTAAAGTTCCAATCACTGTAAAAATGAAAATAGGAACCTATGTTCATCTAAAAAAAGAAGAGGCGTTTTTAGAGCAGGCAGTTCCCACTTCATGGACAGAGTTCCTTGATTCGAAAGAATATGTTATCACAAAAGAGGTACCATTAAAAACAAAATTCGAGAATACACTCTTAATTGGAAGAGTAGATGAGATTTGTACAGATAAAGATGGTATTTACATTATAGAAGACAAGCCTGGGGCTAGGCCATTTGATAGTTTTAAAAACCAGATATTTGCTTACTGTTATATCTTTAAAAGAAATTTTTCTGAAAAGACTGCAAAGTCTATATATGCCGTCTTAAGAGACAGAGACACAAACAAAGAAGTTTGGAAAGAGCAATTTAATTTAAAAAATGAGTTTATTTTAATAGACATATTAAACAGAATCAAAAAAATTCTCAATAAAGAAATTGAGCCCGTTCCAACTGATAACCCAAATAAATGCAGGGCGTGTATAATGAACGAGCAAAATATTTGTCCATATAGTCTGGCTAAAAATCCTTAAACTTCAAATAGGATTGAAGCTATAGAAACCTATTTATATCTACTTTGTACATGTTCTAATATGAAAAAAATACTAATTTACGGAGTAGTGATTATACTGGCTTTAAGCATTGTTATGTCTATAGACCCTACTATTTTAGGAAATGATCAGGCAAATATTGCTGCTATTAACTATTTAAAATCCCAATTTGGCGAAACTTATTATAGGGAAAGTTTAATCTACAGGGAAACGATAAGAATAAGCAAAAGCAGTGCTGTTGGAAATCCTTTGCCTACTAAAGATCCTGCTACTTTAGTTTCTGGAACATCAGGTGTAAATGATAGTGCTAAATATTCAACAGACATACCTATAACTATAGATCAAGAACCTTTGGACCATTTTATGGTAATCTTTGATCATAGTATAAAGATAGGAGACAAATACTACAAATCCAGCCCAGTTACAGTGTTTTTAAATCCGAATTATGAAGTAGTAAGAACAGCAGGAGTAGTAAATTGTGTAAATGACAAAACACTTTGTACTTTTAAAATTACTGAAGAAAAGGCTATTGACATTGCAAAACGAAATGATGTAACTGGAGACAAAATAAGCGCCAGGATAATTTTTAATTTCTTATTTAAAAAGTATGTTTGGAGTGTAGCTATTTATAACGAAATAACAGCTGGTGAAGGAGTTAAAGAACTTTTGTATGGAAAGTCTATAATTATTGACTCTTACAATGGCGATGTTTTGCAGGAATTAGCTTTTATAGATTCAGAATCTACTCCGATTGGAAAAGAAAATGATCAAGGCACAGATCAAGTAGTAGGAATTCCCGCTGAAAGAAACTATAATATATTTCAAATATTTTGGGCTTGGTTAATTTCTTTATTTAAATAAAAAAAGAGAAGCTTATTTACCCATAGCTTCCCATAAACCAACAATTACGACTAATACTCCAAATAACCAGACTCCCCAAGTTGCAGTTGCGTGTAATTGTGTGAATCCCCATATAGTTAATAATACTCCAAGTACAACTTGTATCCATCCGGCATTTTTATTTCCCATCTAATTACACCCCCATAGTTTACTAATTAATATATAGGTAATATGATGTATATATAAACCTTATTTTTTTATTGAACAGTGAGAAAATTATTTAAGAAAATGGAATTTTGAATAAATTAATTTAACTATACTTTTTTATTAATTCTATTAATTTTAAAATGTTTTTTGATTTTTCTGTATTTCTTAGTTTAATAGCAGAGCTAGTAAAGTATCTATGTTTTTTCAGAAATTTTAAAGTTTCTTTATACCATTTAAGTTTATTTTTAATATTAAGCTCTTTTCTTAAATCTTCGCATCTTTCAAAAAAATCATCTCTGCCCAGATTATCAAGATCCGCATCTTTTATTATTTCTTCCATAATATTTTCAGGCTTATGATTAGAGGCCGTAGCAAGAATTAGTGATTTTATTATAGATATTTCTTTTTTAGTAAATCCCAAAGCAGGAAGTATGCCAGATGCTATTCTTGCTGCTATTAGTTCGTTATTTTCTGAAGATTCTGTATAGCCTGTATCATGAAAATATGCAGCCACTATTAATAATTCTTTTTGATAAGAAGGAATTTTTTCTATATCTGTAAGTTTAGAAACCATAGCAACCATACCATTTTTTTTGTTAAAAGTATGTTCAATATTATGGTAGTATAAATTCTTAGGAAGATTTTTAGATAAGAGGTCTTTGACATAACTATTAACTAAAGATAATCTATTTTTACGTGCCATAGTTTGAATTAATACTTTAAAATAATATAAATATCAATTTTTTAAAATTAACCCTTCACGTTAAGTTTTGGAACTAAACCAACCACTGGTTTTGAGATTTCTGCAATTGTAACTGATTTGACAACTTCGTTAATGTCTTTATAGGCATTGCCCCATTCTTCAGCCAATCCAGACATCGAAGCACTCTTCACTATAATTCCTCTTTTTTCCATGTCTTTTTGTAAATGCTCGCCTCTTATCATGTGTTTTGCTTTTGTACGAGACATTGTTCTTCCACTTCCATGGCAAGTTGTAGAGAATGTTTCTTCCTCTGCTTTATTTGTACCTATTAACAAATATGAACCTGTTTCCATAGAACCGCCAATAATAACTGGTTGTCCTATGTCTTTGTATAAGGGCGCTAATTCAGGATGACCGGGCCCTAAAGCTTGAGTAGCCCCTTTTCTATGAACTAGTAGTTTTTTCTTTTTTCCATCAATTTTAAATTCACCAAATCTTGCTATATTATGGGCAACATCATAAACGAGTTTCATCTCCATAGATTCCGCACTTTGTCCGAATATTTTTTCAAAAGCCTCTCGTATTCTATGCAATATTACTTGTCTATTCGCGAATGCCATATTTGAAGCGCATGCCATTGCCTTATAATAATCTTGGCCTTCCTTGCTGTTAAATGGAGCACAAACTAATTCCCTATCCCTTATCTTGATATTGTATTTTGCCAACAAAGGTTCGAATATTTTCATATAGTCTGTGGCAATTTGATGGCCTTGTCCACGGCTTCCAGAATGGACCATTACTACAACTTGATCTGGAAAAATTCCAAATCTTTTAGCTAATTTTTCATCATGAATGTTTTCTTTTTTTACAACTTGTACTTCAACATAATGATTACCAGAGCCCAATGTACCAAGTTGATTTATTCCGCGAGATGTAGCTTTATCAGAAACTTTACTTGAATCAGCCCAATCTATTCTTCCATAACTTTCTGTTCTTTCTGTATCTTCTTTCCAACCGTAACCATTTTCAACACACCATTTACTTCCTTGTTCAAGAACTTCTCTGAATTGAGGTTTGTTTATCTTTACAAAACCTTTTACACCAACTCCTGCTGGAACTAATTTAAATAAAATATCTACCAATTGTTTAGATTTTGGTTCTACATCCTTCCATGTCAAGTTAGTTGTAGCTAAACGCATGCCGCAATTAGAGCTTATTATAGAATTTGCAATAAAGTTATGATCCTCATCATTCATTGTGAAATCATATACAAATCCATTATACGGGATCCTTTTAATATATTTTATTTTGTCTTTGACTACGCCGCTTTCTCCTATAGAATAATTTTTTTTGTATTCTTCAAAAGAGTTGAATTTGTAAGCGATTCTAGGTGATCCTCTTTCACTCCAAATAGAGTGATCAATAAATCTATCACCTATGTATTCTGATACTAATTTATTTCTTATTTCGTAACCCGAAAATCCCTTTGTATACAATATTATTGCTTGTTTTCTAATTCTTTTCCTATAGTCTTTTATATGCTCTTTCCATCTTATGTAGTTTGCTGCATAGCATGCTTCTCTTAATTTAATTTTATTATATTCATATCCTACATTTTCATATAACCTAATTAAATTTTTTGGGTTTCCATGTATTTTGATTCTTATGCCAATTGTGTCTCCTCTTTTTCCCTTATATCTATAACCTTCTACAATAACTGGATAGCTAGAACTAACTTTGAATTCTGATAATATCAATCTTAGGTCATTTAAAAAGTCTATGGCATTTTCTTTTAATGTTTCTAGTTTATTCATGCTCAAGGTTGGCATATTAAAATTATATTTATTTATTGTCTTTGGTTTTGAAAGCTCTGCCCCAAAGAGTGCAGCTATAAACAGTCTTTTTTGCCATAAAGGTGCCTTTAAAATCCATCTTGGAATTCGATATTCTTGAGAAGTCTTTACTCCGTATGGAACACCAAGAGCGACTAACAGAACAGCAAATGCAGTACCTCCTTTACTTATAGAGTGTTCTTCATGCTCAAATTCTATTGTATTATACACAGTTTTAATCTTATGGTTTCTTTTTCTAGAATAAACATTAGAACAACCAAATCCTAGGTTGATGATATCATTCCTTATCAGTTCTAAATCTTCTTTACTTCCATTAAAACCCACAATACCATTTTTGTTATTAACAAATGATATGTGCCCATCCCCAAAAACAAAACCCATAATTTTTAATAAAGTGGGCAGTTTTTTAGAGTTATATTTTATATCTAGTAAATCTAATCTATTTAATTTATTTAGTATTTGACTTCTTGCATTACCTTTACTTGATACAATAAAATTATCTAAAACACGCTCTATCTGTTTTTTTGTTATAATCAATTCGTCCGACGGTTCTTCATATTCTGTTCCTAAGAAAGAATAAACACATAAAAAATCATCTTTTCTTAGTTCCTGAACAGGCATCATTCCTTCAGTTGTAAGTAATGGATGCTCTGGTGTAACTTTAATCTTACGCCCTGATTCTAAAGTAATTTCGTATAAATTTGTATTGACCAATTTTTTTAAAAATAACAAAGCACTTGTATCCTTTATTTCTAGGTTGTCTAGGTATACAGAATTTATTTTATGAAAATACCAATCTTTTTCTAAATCCTTAACTCTTTTCCAATACTGAGTAGAGCAAGATATTTTAGTATCTGGGTGCAAACAGTTCAAGTCGAAACCATTAATTCC